>JAHIVC010000059.1 GCA_018816945.1 Bacteroidota bacterium
ATAATCTGGGTTATTTAGATTCATTAATAAATTTCACAAGTTCAATCAAATCCGCTTCTTTTCTAACATTAAGTTTTTCTTTTTTTATAAAGGCCTCAATTTTGGGGCTTTCTGATCCAAATATGGTTTGAATATCTTTTTTTCCCGATATTTCCTGAGGTTCATCTGTTCCAATTTGTAAGTAATATGTATTTGAATTTCTTTCTAGTTTTGCAGGTTCAGGGGCCTTGTACCCTGTAGTTGTGGTAGCCTCTTTAAATACGATATTATATCTTGATAGAAGTTGCACCTTTCCCTTCTGAAGTAATTGGTAATACCCAAACTGTTCTCCTTTTTTATTTCTTTTAATTGTATAAACAAATACATCATCCCCAATACAAATTTCATTCATTGATTTGGGATTTGAAATGGCTAGGTATGTGTTCTTATCGACTTCAAATTCCATATCATCATTGTAAATGTTATATCGCAGTGGGACATCCACATATTTAATTTTGTTATTTGTTAATATTGTCCCTAAAATAAAGTTATCGTTCAAGTTTGGTGATCCTTTTATATCAGCTTCACTTAAAATAGCTCTCTTAATTGTACCTTTATTGACAAGACTCAAAAAATCATCAAAGGTTTGAGTGGGAGTAAGGCCAGTTGTTGCTTGTCCATAAAGAGATGTGGAAAATAAAATAATCGCACTAAAAAGGATGTGAATAAAGCGTAGTTTGATTTTCATAGATTTAATTTTAAAAGGTGAATGCTTAAGGTTTAATACAGAATAGGACATAAATTTAACTAAAAAGCAAATTAGTGTCAACAAAACCTTCCGTGAATTTTACAAAACCATGGATATTATCCGACAGGCTAATCTAAGGATTTTGATTTATAAATTTAAGAAGTTTAATTAAATCTTCTTCTTTCCGAAAATTAATCTTTTCTTTTTTAATTAATAAATTTATTTTTTCGCCCTGTGGTCCAAGTATGGCTATGAGATCTTTTTTATTTGATATCTCATGAGGTTCATCATTTTCTTTTTGCAAATAGAATGTATTCGAATTTTTTTCAAATTTGGCCGATTCCGCAGCTTTATACCCTGTTGTTTTTGTGGCTTCTTTAAAAACGATATTGTGTCGAGACAGAAGCCGAACCTTACCATCCTGAAGTAATTGGTAATACCCAAACTGATCTCCTTTTTTATTCCTTTTGATGGCATAAATGAATTCTTGATCCCCAATTACAATTTTTTGAATTGATTCAGGGTTAGAAATTGCGAGATAATTTTCTTTATCTACCTCAAATTCTATATCGTCATTATAAATATTGTATCGTAAGGGAACACTTACATAGTGTATTTTATTGTCAGTTAAAATATCACCTAAAACAAATTCGGCATTTAAATAGGGCGACCCCTTTATGTCATTTTCACTTAAAATTGATCTTCGCAATGCTCCCGAATGAGTTGCATTTAAAAAATCCGTTAAAGATGCTTGTTCATAAGTGTTATAGGCTTGTCCATATGTGGTTGTAGTTATAAGTCCAATAGCTAGACTTATTAAGACCTTAGCGTAGAATTGTTTAATTTGTTTTTTCATAAGATTGAAGGGCTAAATGATTTTGTCTAATTGAATAATCGATAATAGTAAAACATTCTGAAATTAACCAAAAATTGAGCCAAAAAAAACGCCTCGTAAATTTTACGAGGCGTTCATGTTTTAACATGGTAGCTTTTAATTATTTACTCTCAAGCATAACTCTTTTAAAACCCGTAATCTTTAAATCTTTATTAGCTTCAGCTAAATATTGCTTAACGGTTTTTTTTGTGTCGCGGATAAAATCTTGATTTAATAAAGTGCTTTCTTTGAAAAACTTGTTCAATTTACCCATAGCAATTTTCTCTAGCATTTCTTCAGGTTTTCCTTCTAGTCGTGCTTGTTCTTTGCCAATCTCTTTTTCATGCTCAACAATACCTGGGTCAACATCTGAAGAATCAACTGCAATTGGAGCCATAGCTGCAACTTGCATAGCCATTTCTTGTCCTATCTGATCACTGGTGATATTTAAGCCGATAATAGTTGCTAATCGGTTTCCTTGATGATTGTAAGCATAAACTTGGGCTGCTTCCATTATTTCGAATTTACCTAACTCAATCTTTTCACCAATGATTCCTGTTTGGTCTATGATAGTGTCAGCAACTTTACGACCATTCAAATCCATTTCCTTAAGCTCGTCAATGCTTTTAACCTTGCCGGCAATAGCAAGATCGGCAATTGAATTTACATAATTAATAAAGTCTTGGTTTTTAGCAACAAAGTCAGTTTCGCAATTAACCATAACAACGGAAGCATAAGTTTTGTCAGTACTTGTTTTAGCAATAACAACTCCTTCTGTCGATTCTCTATCAGCTCTTTTAGAGGCTACTTTTTGTCCTTTTTTACGAAGATAATCAATGGCTTTTTCCATATCGCCGTCGCATTCAACTAAAGCATTTTTACAGTCCATCATGCCTGCGCCTGTTTGTTTTCTTAATTGATTTACTTCTGCTGCAGTTATATTTGTCATTTTTATAATATTTCGGTTAAAAGAATATTTTTATTTCCCCTTTTTAGCGATAGGTTTTCTTGGACGCTTCATTGGTTTTTTCTCATCATCAATATCTTTCAATGATTTTAACCCCTTTTCATTCGAAGATCGCTTAACTCCTTTTTCTATCTCTGCATCTTCTCGTTCTTCAATTTCTGCAATAGTTTTTGATTTAACAGCGTCTAAAGCAGCTTGGGTTTCTCTTTCTGTTTCTTCTTCTGCTGCTCGCTTGTCTTTATCCATTTTGCGCTCTGCAAGTCCTTCAGCAATAGCATTGGTAATAATGCTGGTAATCAAATTAATTGATTTGGTAGCATCATCATTTGCCGGAATAGGAAAGTCAACTAATTTAGGATTAGAGTTCGTGTCAACAATGGCAAAAGTTGGAATATTGAGTTTTTTTGCTTCAGCTACAGCGATGTGTTCTTTGTTGATGTCAACAATGAATAAAGCTGAAGGTAAGCGATTTAAATCGGCAATACTTCCAAGGTTTTTTTCAAGTTTGGCACGCTCGCGGGCGATTTGCAAACGCTCTCTTTTCGAAAAGTTATTATAAGTAGGCGTTCCCATCATCTTGTCGATAGAAGCCATTTTCCTTACAGCTTTTCTGATTGTTGCAAAATTTGTAAGCATTCCACCAGGCCAACGTTCAGTAACGTAAGGCATGTTAACATTTTTAACATGTTCAGCAACTATTTCTTTTGCCTGTTTTTTGGTAGCTACAAAAAGGATTTTTTTGCCTGATTTGGCGATTTGTTTTAATGCTGCAGCAGTTTCTTCAATTTTAGCTGCGGTTTTGTAAAGATCAATAATGTGAATGCCATTACGTTCCATGAAAATGTAGGGGGCCATGTTTGGGTTCCACTTACGTTTCAAGTGGCCAAAATGAACACCTGCATCCAACAATTGGTCAAAATTTGTTCGTGCCATTTTTTTGTTTTTATTTGTTTACATTCTGTTTTTACAATTGATAAGTAGTCCCGTTTTCTCCGGGAGTCTTATCAATTTAGATACTAAACTCGATCCAGTGGTGTTTGAAATTTTATCGTTTACTGAATTGGAATTTTTTTCTTGCTTTAGGTTGACCAGGTTTTTTACGTTCAACCATTCTTGGATCTCTTCTCATCAATCCTTTTGCTTTAAGAGGAGGTCTGTTAGCTTCATCTACTTTGCATAATGCACGTGAAATTGCAAGTCTTAAGGCCTCTGCCTGTCCTGATACTCCACCACCTTCCAGGTTAACTTTTAAGTCAAATTTCCCAACGGTTTCAGTAATTTGAAAGGGTTGCGTTACAATATATTGCAAGGTAGCAGTTGGGAAGTATACTTTGTAATCTTTTTTATTGACAATGATATTTCCATTGCCTTCGGTTAAATAAATTCTGGCAACAGCGGTTTTTCTTCTGCCTAATGCGTTTACAACTTCCATCATTATTTAATTGAATTTAATTTTATTTCTTTTGGTTTCTGAGCCTCATGCGGATGTTCTGATCCTGCATATACATATAAATTCCTAAAAATAGCATCTGCAAGCTTATTTTTTGGAAGCATACCTTTGATAGCTTTCTCGACAATAGCTGTGGGTTTTTTTGCCATCAATTCAAGTGGAGTGGTTGTTCTTTGTCCACCTGGATAGCCGGTATGTCTCACATATTCTTTATCTGTCCATTTTTTACCGCTTAGGGTAATTTTTTCAGCGTTGATAATAATAACATTATCTCCACAGTCGACATGGGGTGTAAAGTTTGCTTTGTATTTACCTCTTAACAATTTGGCAGCTTTTGAAGCTAATCGGCCAACCACTTCGTTTTCAGCGTTAATCAAAACCCATTCTTTAGTAACTGTAGCTTTGTTCGCACTTACTGTTTTATAACTTAATGTATCCATCAAAATATCTTTTCAATAAAATGTTCCTTGTTTAAAACGGGGTGCAAAAATAGAATTAAATTTTATATTTAACAAATTTGCTAACACTAATTTGTTGAAAAATTACATTCTTAAATAATTGCTCCTCATTTTGTGGGTGCAAAGGTAATTAATTTATTGGCAAATGGATATAATATGATAAAATTAAGATCGTTTTATTTGAAAGGAAGTAGAAATTCTTAATTTCGTGAAATTATGACAATATTTGTTGAGCACTTAGGGAAAAATTACGGAGAATTACAGGCTTTAAATAAACTGAATTTCAACATTGGAACCGGCGAAATTGTTGGGCTTTTAGGAGCCAATGGAGCAGGGAAATCAACTTTGCTCAAAATTTTAAGTTGTTTGATTAGTCCCGATTCAGGTAAGGTAAATATTTGTGGTTTTGATGTAGAAACCCAAGCTCTGGATGTAAAAAGAAATATTGGATATTTGCCAGAAAGCAATCCGCTATATCCCAATATGTTTATTAGGGAATATTTAGAATTTTCGGCTGGATTTTATCATTTGGGTAGACTTAAAAAAAGTCGAATAAACGAGATGATTGAAATAACGGGTTTGAAGGATCATCTAAGTAAAAGGATTGGGATACTTTCAAAGGGACTTAAGCAAAGGGTTGGTTTGTCGCAGGCATTATTGCATGATCCAAAGGTGTTGATTCTTGATGAGCCGACTTCCGGTTTAGATCCAAACCAAATAGTAGAAATCCGCAAACTTATTTTATCATTGGGAATAAACAAAACAATTCTATTCACATCACATATTATTCAGGAGGTTGAGGCTATATGTGAAAGGGTGATTATTTTGGATGAAGGTAAAATAATTGCAGATGGTCTAACTTCAAACCTTGCGTTGGGTAATGGAAAGAACAATATTGTTAACGTTCAGTTTAATGCCGATATTGATGAGGAAGATTTATTGGCAATTGGAAGGATCAAGCGAATCCAGCATCTTAAAAATTTCGAATGGCTCATTGAATGTGAAGAAAATGTTGATATAAGAAAAGATTTAATGGCATTCGCAATGAAGCATAACCTTATTATACTATCGCTTAATCAGGAATCTAATAAGCTGGAAAGAGTATTTCATGAATTAACAAGAAAGAAGTAATTTTTTTCAGAATCAACGATTATTTATATATTTGCAATGAGATTGTGGACAAATTTGATTGATTGCAACCACGGATAAAAAATGCTAAACCAATTAGTTTATCTCCCAACTCGCAATTTCACTATTTGATATTAATTAAATTTATAAAAGATGAATTATTTATTTACTTCAGAATCTGTTTCAGAAGGACATCCGGATAAAGTCGCTGATCAAATTTCTGATGCTTTATTAGATGAGATGCTTCGTTTTGACCCAGAATCAAAAGTAGCATGTGAAACACTTGTAACCACCGGACTAGTAGTCTGTAGTGGTGAGGTTAAAACTCGCGGATATGTGGATGTTCAGACCATTGTAAGAAGGGTAATTAAAGATATTGGATATACAGAAGCAGCTTATCGGTTTGATTATAATTCATGTGGGATTATTTCTGCAATACATGAGCAATCTCCTGACATCAACCAAGGTGTTGTTCGAACAAAAAAGGAGGATCAGGGAGCTGGTGATCAGGGAATGATGTTTGGCTATGCTACAACTGAGGTAGATAATTATATGCCATTACCCATCGAATTAGCGCACAGATTCCTGCAAGAATTAGCTGAGATACGCAGAGAAGGTAAGAGGATGAAATATCTCAGACCAGATTCAAAATCACAGATTACAATCGAATATAGTGAGTCGGGAAAACCATTGCGAATTGACACCATAGTGATCTCTACTCAACATGATGACTTTAACGAAGAAGTTGTCATGCTCGCTAAAATCAGAGAGGATGTCGAAAAAATATTAATTCCAAGGGTGAAAAATTCATTACCTAACAGGATTAAAAAATTGTTTAAAAATGATTTTAAGCTTTTTGTTAATCCAACAGGTAAGTTTGTAATTGGTGGCCCTCATGGTGATACAGGTTTAACCGGCCGAAAAATCATAGTTGATACCTACGGTGGCAGAGGGGCTCACGGAGGAGGTGCTTTTTCGGGTAAAGATGCTTCAAAAGTTGATCGATCAGCTGCTTATGCCGCACGTCATATGGCTAAGAATATGGTTGCTGCTGGAGTTGCTGATGAAGCGCTTATTCAAGTGGCATACGCTATTGGAGTTGCACAACCGGTTGGTTTGTTTGTGAATACCTACAATTCATCAAAATTAAAGAATAAAGATGGTAAAAGAATTAAGGATGGAGAGATCGCGAAAATACTAAGTGAAGTTTTTGATCTCAGACCTTATGCCATTGTGGAACGATTCGGATTAAAGAACCCTATTTTTGAAGCAACTGCCTCCTATGGTCATTTTGGTCGTGATCATTATGCTAAAGAAGTCGAGGTCTATTACGAAGATGAGCAAACTATAAAACGTGGTGATCTATTCTTTAAGCAAGTAGAATTTTTTGCTTGGGAGAAACTGGACTATGTCGATCGAATTAAGAAAGCATTCAATATCTAAATAAAAAAAGCTCCTTCATAACCGAGGGAGCTTTTTTAATGTTTTACTATTAGCTTTTTTGTGAACTTGATATCCGAGCCCACCACCAGTGAGTAGAAGTAAATCCCATCAATGAGTTCATCAACATTAATGGTTGCTTTTCCATGGCTCCCTTTAAGATAGGATTCCGCGACGATCGAGCCTAATAAAGTGCGAATAATTATTTTCGCTTCTAAAATATTCGTCGGTATGGTATAGTCGAAATATACCATTGATTCGGCAGGATTTGGATAGGCGTCAGAAAGAGCCAATTCTGAATTAACCCTAGCTGATTCATTAATTCCATTGGTAATATACTCGATAGTTATTGTTGTTGCTATGTGAGGGTTATTGACATCAAAGAATGAATATTTTATTAAGCTCGTCTCTTTACTGAAATTTGGATTATAAACAGTAGAAAAATCTTCAATTAACTGATTTGGTTCCAAATTTAATGAATAGGTTGGCGTTTCATTTTTTTCAATCTTTGAACCCCAATAAAAAGAATTATCACTTCCATCTGCGCTTTGTATTACTTCTTTGGTAACACTTAAAGAAATTTCCTTCAGACTTGAGTTTTTGATTCCAAATAAGGATCTGATCTGCATATCCGTAGGGTTGCCATAAACCTGAATAACAGAATTGTTCGGGATTTGAATGTTTTGCGAATTAAAAACTTGAATTTCCTGTCCGTATGAACCAAAAATAAATATACCCGAGAAGATTAGGAAGAGTAGGAGTTTTCTCATAGGCAGGTAATTTTTAAAACGTCATAAAGATAGTGAAAAAAACAGCCAAACCATATTATTTTAATATTTATTAACGTTTAAAATTAAAAAAGCCTGCAAGAATGCAGGCTTTTTTAATAGCTAAATAATTGCTTATTGCCATAGAATTAATATGATTGACATGACTAGTATCATAACAAACCTGTACATGGCAACGATCCAAAACAATTTCAATGGTCGTCGTGAATACAGAAAATCAGATAATTGATTTCCTGCATATAAAAACAATCCAAACATGATTGAGATAGGAAATGCATGACCCCAGAATGTCAGGTGCCAGGTTGCAATGACAGCTTCAAGAACAAAGGCTGTTAGTAAAGTTGTAATAAAAGTGACAATCATTGCTTTTATCCACCCTTCTTGAAGATCTTCTTCTTTGAGATGCTGAAGTTTCATCCATGGTTTTGCAAATAAAAGTGGTGAATACCAAAGAGCTCCAAGTGCAAAGCCGGCTATGGCTGCTACAAATACCGAAAGCCAATTAAAGCCGCCAAAATTAATAATACATTGGTCCATAATAGTTGATTTAGTTTGTAAATAGATATGATTATCAAACAATAATACAAAAATTATTGAACCACCGCAATAGCTTCAATCTCAACCAACAAACCCGGGTCAATCAGAGAACTGACTTGAACCATAGTAGCAACAGGTTTGATATCCTTAAAAAATTCACCATGTGCTCGTCCAATTTCTTCCCAATTTGAAATATCAGTGACAAACATGCGAGTGCAAACAACATTTTTAAGCTGACCACCTGCTTCAATAATTGCAGCTTCGATTTTTTTAAGGATATAAATGGATTGAGTATAAGGATCATTAATCCCAACAATACTATTATCCGAATGGGCGGTAGTTCCGGCAATAAAAATCATATTGCCTGCTCGAACCGCTCTTGAATATCCTACTATGTTCTCCCATTTACCACCTGAAGAAATATTTTTTCTATCCATTCCAGACTCCATTTAATTGAAACTTAAGTCAATTTGAAAATTATGCAGTAAATAAATTTTTTGGATGATGGTAATTATTTCAGAAATAAACACTTAAGAACTTTAAGCTTATTTTATTTTATTTTTGAACTCATTAAATGCAGCCTCAACCTGATCATCAAAAGTTTGTTGTAAAGCTTCATAAGCCTCAATTAATTTTAAAGCTTTATCAGTTACAATCGAATTTCCGCCATTTTTTCCGCCTCGCTGCCGATCCAATAATTGATAACCCAAAAATTCCTCTGCTTTTTTCAAATCGCCCCAGGCTTTTCTGTAGCTAATACCCAAATCATCGGAAGCTGCTTTTAGCGATTTATCATTTGCGATATGTTTAAGTAAACGATATTCGGTATCGCCAACTATCCCGTTACCGGTGATAGATGATAGCCACACTTTATAATTCAGCAGGACTTTATGATGCCCGTTTTTTTCGTTTATTGCCATATACTTTTGTTAGGAATCTTCGTTTATACCGTAGGCAAAATTATAAAAAAAGGACATGAAAACACGTGTCCTTATACATTTGTTGCCGACTTAAATTAAACGTACAAACAGCGATAACTGGTATCACCCTTAACTTTTACTTTAAACTTCACATCTTTTGCAACGATAAAAGTTTCAAAAGCTTTGTAAGTTTTCCATTCAGTTTCATTTGGCTGCTGAATAGTCATCTCACCTGAGGTTACGGTCATGTGCTCGATGGTCCCGGTGCCGAAAACATATTCACCGGCCGACATAACTCCAATGGTTGCAGGTCCTTCTGCTGTTTCAAAAGCAATTGATTTAACGTTGCCGTCGAAATATTCGTTTGTTTTAAACATGATAAAATTCCTTTAGTTAATTGATAATAATTTCACAATGCAAATGTAGGAATTTAAGCATCATTTGCCGTATTATTTATTCATATTTCAATGCTTCCACCGGATTAATTATTGCTGCTTTTGCCGAGTGAAACGAGACCGTTAATAAACATAGGATCAAAGATGATAATCCGGCACCTACAAAAATCCGGTAATCCATCATGCTTTGGTATTCGAAATTTTGTAACCACTTTTCCATATAATAATAAGTCAAAGGAATGGCAATGATATTCGCAACTATGGTGATAGCGAAGAACTGTCGCAACAAACGAATGATTATGTTCAAAACACTGGCACCCATTGTTTTTCGGATCACAATTTCCCGCGTTTTTTTCTGTGCAATAAAGAGGGAAAGGCCAAATAATCCAAGCGATGCAATGAGGATTGCTATAATAGCGAAAAACCCTATGAGTTTTGCCAGGTTCATTTCCGTTTTGTACATCTGCTCAATATAAGTGTCGGTAAAGCTGTATTCGAAAGGAGTATTTGGATTAATTTCTTTCCACTTACGCTCAATAAAAGAAAGGGTTTCAGCAGTGTTTTCCCCGCTCAGTTTAATTACGATCTGCCTCATATAACGGGGACCAGAACGATCGCTCATGTTCAACATTACAGGCAATACTTTTTCGGTCAGCGATTTGGAGTGATAGTTTTTAACGATACCTACAATCATTAAATCCTCATCCATAAACCTGAATTTCTCTGTAAGCGGATTAGCAACATTAAATTCCTTTATAAACTGTTCGTTTACTATCACGGCTCTCCGATCGGTTCTACTTTTACTGTCAAAGGATCGGCCTTCAATTATTTCTATTTCAAGGGTTTCGATGTAATCATAATCCACCGAATTGCTTTCATAAATAAGAAGATCCTTGGTGTTTTCAGGTAAGCTGCCACCACTCGAGCTGTACCAGTATTTTCGTCCGGATCCTGGAAGGATGGCACTTCCGGCAACCACAAAAGTTGTATTAAAAGCCGGGGGATCAGAAGATGCACTCGAAACATACAAAACATCCGGATTTGTCAATAGCTCTGCTTTTAGAGAAAGGTATTTATCCGAAATACTTTTGTTTTTGGCGGCGACGGAAATCAAATTTTCCTTATTAAAGCCAAGCACCTTATTTTCTTTCATGAATAATACCTGATTGTAAATAACTCCGGCACAAATAATCAATCCGATAAATATGATCAATTGCACTACAATTAGAGCTTTTTGAAAAAAGGAACCTTTCAGCCCTAAGTTAATCTGACTCCTGAATACATCAACGGGTTTAAAAGAAGAAAGATAAAAAGAGAGATAACTGCCCGACATAACTCCCGAAAAGAGAGAGATAAGTAGTAAAATTACCATAATAATTGGATTGCTGAATATGGCCAGTTCGATTGATTTTCCAAAAAGTTCATTCAGTCGTGGTAAAAAAAGATCAGCAATTAGAATGGCAAACGGGATGGATAAAAGTGAAAGAAAGATAGATTCACTCAAGACCTGTTTCATGATTTTCGCACGGGTTGCACCAATTACTTTTCGCAATCCGATTTCCTTGGAACGGCTTAGCGATTTGGCGGTTGATAAAATGATATAGTTAATGATGGCAATGAGTAAGATTAATATAGCAATACCACCGAAAAGATAAATTTGTGTCAAGCTTCCTTTGTTTTCCACATCTGAGATAAAACGCTCAGAAAACAGGTGTACCTCTCGTAAGGGTTGCAAATTATAATCATACATAAATGCTTTTCCAAGAGGATAGTTAAAGGAGATATTTGTTTTGATAAATTGAGGAAATTTTTCAATAAGCTGCTTTGGGTCATGCGATTGGGAAAGAAGTATATAGGTCAGGAATTCATTTGACCCCCAACTTTCGAAGGAAGGACTTGTCTTTTGACGGTTAATACTTTCATAACCCCAGATAGTGGTGTAAATGGGCAGGATGAAATCGGCCTGAATATGGGAGTTTACGGGAAAGTCTTCAATCACCGCAGTTATTTGTTGTGGATAAACCTTTTCACGATGGGTGATTTCAAGAATTTTTCCAATTGGATTTTCATTAGGAAAATATTTATCGGCAGTTGATTTTGTGATTATCACCGAATTGTTTTCGGTAAGTGGATTTTGAGAATTCCCATAGAGGATTTTGAATGAAAACATTTCAAAAAAGGTAGAATCTGCCTGAATAAAGGTTTTTTCTTTAATAAAGTTTTCTCCCATCCTCACTGTATATTCCATTTCACGGATCCTACAGGTTTTTTCAATTTCAGGAAAGGTAGCTTTTAATCCCGGTGCAAGTTTAAAAGGTGCCCGGGCATCTATATTTCCTGTTTTTTGTCCAGTACTGGTAACCCGGTAAATTTGATCTGTATATTGGTGGAATCGATCGAAATTAATATCATGCAGCACATAAAGCAATAAAAGTAAACTTGCTGCGGTACCCATTGAAAAACCGATTAGGTTGATTAAGGTGTAAAGCTTATTTCGGAAGATGTTTCTGAAAATAATTTTGAAATAATGTATTATCATGTTAATTATTTTGATTAATTAAAATCTGCATTTTTAATTTCATACACGAATAAAAATCAGCAACTAAGTATTTAGTTTTGCTAAAATCATGCCATAACTAAAATCGATTAAAGATTTATATATCAAGGTATTTATTAGGTTTGGCTAAAACAAGCTGATCGTTATTGGACACTGAATGATCGTTTACGAACAAAAAAAGGCTGCCTTAGGTAGGGCAGCCTTAAAACTGGTTTTTTAATTTAATTAATCCTCCTGATGAGGGCCTACTAATTCAAGAAGCTCGGGTAAATCCATACCCAATTTTTTTAAATGTGAAATTTTTGGAACACCATTTTTCGTCCATCCTCTGCGTGAGTATACTGCATCAAGCAATTTTTCATATTGTGCTTCGCGATGCTTACGGGTGATGGCCATTTTTTCTTGGGTTGTTTTTCCAACCGGATCAATGCCAATGATTTCTTTCATTTGTTTGTCGTATCGTTCTGCTCTTGATTCATATTCTTCAACAGTAACAGGGCCAGCAGCACGATATGGTTGTGCATCATATTTCCTCACCCCAAATCCTTTGCGGAGATTAAAAATACGTTGAAAATTATAAACACGTTCCGACATGGTTATCAGTTCTTCTTTACTGAAATCTTTGCCGGTTACGGCTTTATATATGGCTACATAGTTGTCAACGTGTTCCGGAACTTTTGCAGGTTCCGAGGTTTCAGCATTGTTTGTTGGTTCAACATCATTCCACGGAAGTTTACATAAACCTACCAACCCAAACCAGGTTCTGAACATTGGGAAATAATGCAGCGCTTCGGCTTTAGCTTCGAAAGTCGGGATTTGGTTATTAACCATGTCCATAAATATTAACCAGGCTTCATCGTGTTGCGGGCCTTTATTGGTCATGGCAAATCCACCTTGTTGAGCTAGTGATTCTTTCGAAATATATTCTGAATATTCAAGGCCTTTATTTTCCATCGCAATATCCTGGATGAAATTTGGATCGCCCCAACCATTTTTAATAAATAGTTGTTTCATCTTCCGAACACCCATTCCGGCAATCACACCAAAACCTTCACCTCGGGCTAAGCGATGAAGAAGTTCCATTGCAGAATCTGCATTTCCGAAATTTAATTTTAAACCTCCGGTTCTTTCTTCATTCAAAATGCCATTTTCGTAGCATTCCATTATGAAAGCAAGCAGGGTTCCCCATGAAATGGTACAAATACCATAAGTATCGCAATAAAAGTTTGCTTCAATTACATAATCCGGGTTAAATATTCCACAGTTTGATCCAAGACCACCTGCATTTTCATATTCAGGGCCGTCAACAATTACTTTATCTCCGGCATAGGGGCCTGTTCTTAATTGATAATTATCAACTCCTTTGGCACAAGCCATATTGCAACCTATCCAACATCCGTCAGGAATGCCTTGGGTAAATCTGCTTTTCCAAACTTCTGAATCAATCAACTTCGAATCAGGATGGCTTCCGAATTTATAATTATGAGTAGGAAGGAGATCGTAATTATCCATTATTTCAACAAGGTGAGCGGTTCCTTTGGTTCGCATTTCGCATTGCGAATCATCAAGGTCACGTATTTCTTTGTTGAAGGTTTTGCCTCTTTCCATGATGGCCTGTAAATCTTTTACATCATTCAAATTTCCTTTAACTCCGGGAATCTTAGCAACGATGGCCCTTATTTTTTTGTCGCGGAATACTGTTCCAATACCGCCGCGTCCGGCTTGTTTTAATCTAACAAGTTTCCTTTTAGGATCGTAAAAACTAAAGTTTAGCATTCCAATCAATGAATGGTCCGCAGCTGCTCCTGTTGAAACGATGCCAATATTTTTTTTGTCTTTTTCATCATCGGCAAACATTTCTGTAAGCGTTTCAGTTAAAACATGACTATCAATAGGTTCGTTAGGAGCTTCAAAAATTTCAACTTTATGGTTCACCCCATCAATGTAAATGATTACATCATTTTTTGCTTTTCCCTGAAGTTCAATTGCATCAAAACCTGAGAATTTTAAAAATGGACCAAAAAATCCGCCCACGTTACTATCCATGATCGATTCTGTTTGGGGAGAGATGGTAACAACGATCGATTTTCCGGAACCTGAATATTGTGTAATCCCACCAATTGGTCCTGAAGAAATTACGATTTCGTTTTCAGGATCGTTCCATTTGGTTTCAGGTTTGGTTGCATCCCATAAAAGTCTCAATCCATAGCCCTTACCGCCAATGAATTTTTCTTTCATCGCTGCAGGAACTTTTTTTTCGGTCACATCAGCAGAGCCAACATTTATATGCAACACTTTGTCGGTATATCCTCGGTGTAAAGGGGTCCACTCATATTTCCATTCTTTGAGCATTTTGTGGCTGTTTTTCATTTCTGCAATATTCATATCAATATAGGTTATGATTTATTGTTAATTTTTTAACAAAAATAATTAATTAAAATCAGATGGAATTAAAATGTAATAAAAAAGAGATATGTAAATTTTTGCATATCGCAGAAATAATTAATAATTAGCTGACTTTTAATGATTCATCCTACATATTTAGAATTGTTATAAATTCACTATACCCATATTAATCATATCTTTGTAATTTAGCTTAGGTATTTTTATGGTTCTATAAGATATAAGGACTTAAAGTGAGCTAAAGTTTGGAGTGCCTATAGTATTTGAAAAATAAGATGAAATTCAGGAAATATTTGACTCAATCTTATGATGTTAAACTCCAGACAATTTAGGCACTTTAAACTTTAGGCAATTAAGTGATGACATTTAAAGAAATAAAAGCAATACTTAAGAAAAAAAGAGTCGGGATAGCCGGATGCGGTGGTTTGGGGTCGAATTGCGCGGTAGCACTGGCACGCACCGGAATTGGAAAACTTGTGCTGGCCGATTTTGATGTAGTCAGAAAATCAAACCTAAACCGACAGCATTTTTTTACAGATCAGTTAGGGCAAAAAAAAGTATTTGCACTTGAGGATAATTTATTTTTCATTAATCCAGATGTGAAAATCGAATCTCATCATATTAAACTTGATCCTGAAAGTATTATTAAAATTTTCAGTGAGTGTGATGTTATTATCGAGGCTTTTGACGAGGCTGAGATGAAACAAATGATTATTGAAACAGTACTTGATAAATTCCCTGGTAAACCCATTATTTCCGGTATGGGAATGGCCGGTTATGGTGATAGTAATTCAATAAGGATGGAGCAGCATGATAACTTATATATTTGTGGCGACATGAAAACTGGAATTTCAGAAGAAACGCCACCACTGGCACCTCGGGTTGGAATAGTGGCAATGATGCAGGCAAATCAGGCAATTCAGATATTGCTTGCCTCTGAAAGCTACCTAGGGTTTAAAAAAGCAAGAGAATAAAATTTTAATTATACAAGATGTTAGACGCTAGACATTAGATAGTAAATAGTCTAAAATCTAAAGTATAAAATCTAAAGTCTAAACAAAAATGAAAATTATATTAAATAACCGCGAAGAAGTTATTGAACGAGAGAATCTTACAGTTGAAGAATTGATCCAATATAAAAATTACACCTTTAAATTATTGGTTACAAAAATAAATGAGCAACTGGTTAAAAAGGATGAGCGTAAAACTACCTTTATCAAAAATGGGGATAAGGTTGTCGTATTACACATGATTAGTGGGGGATGATCTAATTTGCTGATGAGTTAATTAGTTGATGTGCTAATGGATTGGGATGGTTTCCCGATCCCGAAAAAATTCGGGTCGGGACGCCATCCCTTACTTGTTTTTTTGACAGCATCTTACACCAAACTTGTAACAAATTCCCCGTACTTTTGTGTCATAATTTAGAATAGAACATTTCACCTCTTCATTTATAAAAATTTCCGTATATTCGATTTTTATTGCTCCCCATTTATTTAAAATTCAAAGAAATGGATTTGATAAAAAAGTTTTTTTTATTTATTGCTCAACCAATTGTTTTGTCATTGCTATTGACATCAATATCAGTACTCTTAATACCTCCTATAAGTAAATACAAATTGAATTTCATAAAAAGTACCCCTATTACTACAAACGATAAAATATTTTATGACGATTTTAACCATGATGGTAATTGTGAGCTTGTTTATTATCATCACCGATTTGATTCAATACATCAATCATATGTTGTTCGCAATAATGACGTTATTGTGGACCAATGGCATTTCGAGGGGGATAAGTTAAATGGTAACAGTATTAATACTGGCGATTTCAATAATGACAATTCAGATGAAATATATCAGGTTATCAGGAAAAATGATTCGGTTTTTTTAATTTATATTGAACCTTTTAAGGCTGATGGAAATATCGACAGTAAGTTTCTGTTTGAGGACAACAACCCAGTCAAGGATTTGCATGTTTGTTCGATTATTTTAAGAGATTTGAACAGAGATGGATTTAAAGAAATTGTTTTTACGATAACAGTTGGTTATTCCGTTTATCCAAGGGCAATTTACGCCTACGACAGGTTTAACGATGAGCTCATTAAGACGCCCAACCTTTGTTTTGCATTGCTTGACACTTTTGTCGATGATATTGATGATGATGGAATTCCGGAGGTTTATTGTTACGGAGGCGCCTACAGTAATTGTGATGATACGGCAGCCTATTCAGACCATTATTCATGGCTGATGGTCTTTAACAATAAGCTGGAATTTTTGTTTGAACCCGTAGAATTAGGGATTTCACCGGCAAATCTTTCTGTTAAGCCTTTTAAACAGGGAGAAATCCCTTATCTACTCTGCTATAATGGCTATAACGGGTATGACGAAAATCCGTCTTTACAATTATTTGACCTTAAAGGGAAATTGTTTAAAAAGCGTGAATTAACTGATAGAGCAAACTTTACCAGTGCTGTTTTATTTTCGTTTGATCAAAAGAGTATATTCATTAGTGCGTCTAATGGAAATACATTTGAGATTAATGAAGAGCTAAATTTAAAATTTATCAAGGAACTTAAACCAGTACGCGCATATCCAATCATTAAGGATATTGATACTGATAGCGAACCCGAATGCCTTATTTTCTCAAAAGATTATAACGGATTGACAATAACAAGAAAAGGTTTAAAACATCCTGTTTATGCAGACTTACGCTTGCCGTCTCATGATGATTTTTTTAGCCTGAATTATCAAAAAGGGAAGCCAACACAGCTAGTTTTCAGCACCATATCAGATGTGCAATTCTTTGAATATTTTGAAAATTTTTTATTCAAGATCAGGCTTCTGATATATTTGGGCATTTTCATATGTTTTATTTTTGGGATTAAACTGATAGACTGGCGACAAAAATATCGTCTGATTCAGAAACAAAACGCGGAAAAACAAATGGCCGAATTACATCTTAAATCGCTAAAAAGCCAGATTGACCCTCACTTTGCATTGAATATTATTAACACCATCGGTGCTCTATATAGTAAGAATCAGGGAGAAAAGGCAGATTATCTGTTCGACAGATACAATATGCTTTTAAAGCAATCGATCCTAACCGCAAATAAAGTGTTTATAAGCCTTGGAGAGGAAATTGAGTTTGTACAAAATTATCTGGAACTTGAAAAATCGAGGTTGCAAAATGGCTTGGTTTACAATATTGATTTTGGCAAGGATGTCAACCGGTCGTTGGAAATCCCCAAAATGTTAATTTACACTTTTGTTGAAAATTCAATCAAGCATGGGATCAGGCATCTGGATAATCCCGGCAGGATCAATATTGAAATTGAAGATGGCAAGAAATGGTATGTCATTAATATCCGTGACAATGGGATTGGCAGGGAGAGGGCTAAAGGCATGGTGTCATTCGGGGCAAAAATGGGATTGCAGATATTGGACCAGGTTCTTGAATACTACCACAAATTGAAAAAGATTAGCATTACATATAAAATAACTGATCTGTACCATGAGGATAATCCGGCTGGGACATTAATTAAAATCAGGATTCCTTTAGGAAAATTTTAAGATAATGAAAAACATTCGCTGTATTTTGCTTGACGATGAAAAAGAGGCAAATGACCGCCTTGAGAGTTTATTGCTGAAAATTGATGGTGTGGAGATTTTATCAAAATTTACAAAGCCTGCATTGGCTATTGAAGATATTTTATCGAAAAAACCGGACCTGGTATTTGTTGATGTGGAGATGTCCGGTAAGACAGGGTTTGAGGTGGTGGAAGAGGTCAGGTTAAATCATTGTTACCCAACTTTCATTTTTGTAACGGCCTATAACCAATATGCCATAGACGCGATAAAAAATGCCGCTTTCGATTATCTGCTGAAGCCCATTAATTTTAACGAACTAAAAAATACCATTGAACGGTTCCGCTCCGAATCGGTGAACCATAAAACCATTGATTTGAATACCTGTTCTGTTTGCTCCAGCCTGAGCGAACGTGAAAAAGAAGTGTTGTTGTTGGTTTTGAAAGGAGAAAACAGTGCTCAAATAGCCAAAAATCTATTTATCACCAAAGCCACGGTTGATTTTCACCGAAAAAACATTTTATTAAAATCCGGCTCGCACAACTTTACCGAATTGGGTAGAAAAATTAACCGGGTTGAGTTTGTTGGTTAAGAAAAAGGGGCGATAGTTTAAAATAGTTTAAAGGGGTTCTATTTCCTCATATTACTTCTTAGAAAACTATATTCTATAATAGGAAATTTCTATTGATTATAAGAGTATGAGCTTTTTGTGATTTTCGTAAATTTTACAATTAAATGTAAGATTTAACTATTTATTAACCAAAAATTTATACGATGAAAAAGATTTATTTTATTGTTTGTTGTTTATTAGTTCCTTTTATCCTTCCTAACAAAGTGAGTGCCCAACAGAAAAACTCTTTTTATACAAAAATCGGATTCTCCTTATTTGAGCCAATTGATGACGATTTCAGAGATTATTATCCTATGGCTATAGGTTATAAAATTGAAGGAGGTAAATATATAAGCAAAGAAGTCCGTGCTGGTATAGGTGTTTCTTGGTATGGAAAAGGCAAGGACAATTATGGGTATAAAGACAAGTTGAGTTTAGGAGATATTTTAGCAAATATTGAATGGGTCCCAACAGGAGTGGATGGTAAAGACTGGTTTTCTATTGGTCTGTCTGCTAAAATGCGATACATGAAAATAAAATATGAAGATGGAGATGAATGGACAGGGGAAGGATTTGGATTCAGTCCAAGAATTGGATCAAATATATTTTTATCCGAAAATGTAAATCTCTTTTTAGAATTGGAGTATGAATTGATAAAAGATTCTGATGATTATGATATTGGTGGAGTGATATTTACGATAGGAATTAAAATTAAATAGTATTTGATAAGATAGATTTTTATTACCTGTATTTAAATTAATTTAAGATTAAAAGTATTCTGAAATGTATAAAAATAGAAGAGTTTTTATTAGAGATTTAGGAATTATTAGTGCAGGAATAATTATTCCAGGTTTTTTAGGATGTGAAGGAGGGGATAAAGTTGAACCTTCTCCAAGACCAAAGCCAGATCCAATTCCAGATCCAATTTTAACTCCTTTTCAAAAATATAATATTTCTGTAGATTCTCCTCCAAACAGAAAGGCTTTGTTTGAAACTGTGCGAGGGGTTTCTGATTCTCAGGGAATTTTGAAGTTTTCTAGTAGTTTTGGAAGTGATTCTTTTTTTGTTTCAAATAGGTGGGGAACAGAAACGCTTTCTGGAATTAAAGGAAATTGTTTTTTTCATAGAACAGATAGAACAAAGCGAGCAGTTTATGTTGAAGATGAAGGAAGAAAATATTATCCTAATTTATCTTTTCCCTATGCTGCTGGAACCAAAAGTGGAGGTATAATTACTCTGGATAAGAAAATTGATGGAAAAGGAATTATGGGTACATGGGCCAAAAAGCTTGATGATTCTTTACCATCTTGGAATTGGGAAAAGATTGATGATAAACCTGGATCAATTTATTTAGGAGATTGGACTTTTGATGAAATAAGAAATTTTAATACCACTTTAAAGAATGGTAGTTTGATTATTACTTCAACGATTCCTAATACAGTTACTGCTGCAGCATATACAGTGCTTTCAACGGCTGGAGATGTTTTAAATGGTATTGATGATTTGATTTCAATTATAAATTATCTTTCTCCGGGAACAATTGATAAAACTAAACGATATGCTTGGTATCAACCAATTCCTTTTGTGCCGTTTGTTTCTTTGTTTGAACCGGCTGGAGAATTGTTAAAATATAAAGCAGAAGATATAAAAGAATTTTTTCCCTCGGAAATTGGCAATTCATGGAAATATTTGGTTGGAAATAATTTGTATGAAATGAAAATCAATGGTTTGAGAAATATTAAAGGAAAAGATTTATTTGTTTCTAAAGGAGTTGATGGAATTGAAGAATATCTTGGATTTTCTGGAAATACTCTAAATCATTATGGGTTTAATCTTTCGGGAATTGGAGATGTATTTTTTGATCCACCTATTTCTTTTGGAGATTCACAAATACAAAAAGGCAAAACTTATTCTTCAAATTCAAAAATTATTTGTGAGAATTATCCAAATTTAGTTGGGAATGTACAGGAATCTTTTTATTATGAAAATCGTGAAGTGGCTGCTCCTTTTAATAAACCCTATGGAGGTTGTTTTAAGATTAGAGAACAAACAAATTTGCAATTAACAAATGGAAGTCAGACTGTTAATGACGGGGGAACTTTTTATCATTGGCATGCTAAAAATATTGGGAGAGTTCAATCTGAAATAAATGGCATAGTTTTTCCCTTGTATGAATTTAATTTAGAGAACTTGAAAAGTGCAGGGAGTTTTAAAAAGTTAGAAAAAAAGGTTTCAACATCAGGAATAGTGGTAGAAGCGATTAGGAAATTGATTTAAGGGTGCTTTTCTAAAGAGAGATTTAAACTTACGGGAAAAAATAATTTCCGTCTATGAAATTAGACTTTTGTATACATGAATTTCAGTTAAGAATGAAATAACTTTTGTAAGTAAATCCATCTAATAATGGGAAATATGAAACACATAAAAAAAAATGGATAAAAAACCCAAATTTGATTTTATATACCTTTTAATTGTAATCGGTATTATTTTCCTGCTTGTAAAACATCAGGATTTATCCACGGAAAATTTAATCCTGTATTTGGTATTTTTTGATATCGTTGTTGGGTTTGTGCTAATTGGGAAAGGCTTTTTTAAATGGGACATGAGCTATATTTTCACCGGGGCCTTTTGTGCATTATGTGCTTATTATTCCTATAAAGAAATGAATGATTCTTCTTTGTTGTTCCTTATTATTGGAGGCTTGGTTGGGATTGGTAACCATGTGCGGAAATCATTCAAAAAATATATTGGGTAAAATATAAACCGGGACGACATTCTATTGAAACCGATTATCATCACGAACAACGTTTAGCACAAAAAAATAAAGAATATTAATATCGAAAATATTAAAAATTGCCTTATTTCAATAAACGTAGAGATATGAATCTTAGTAATTTCTTAAAACAAATTATTTTAACTATAATTATTAGTGGATTTTGTGTTAGTGTATTAGGTCAATCTTCATATTCTGTAAAAGTATTTCCAAAACAATCAAATGGTTGGACTGGAAGTGTTAAGAAGGATTATAATGGCAATGTTGATGATATTGACAATGAAATTCATGTTGGAAAACCTACTTTAGGATGGCCACACAGAGGTTTTATTATTTTTAATATAGAATCTTGGATCCCAACATTAGCAACTATTCAAAAAATAGAGCTTTATTTATGGCCATATAATTCAGGAGGATGGGATCACTACTTAATTATAACTCATTTGACAGAAGCTCATATTAGAGATAGAGGGGTAGATCTTTGGAATTCAATATCTTCATCAAATTCATTATATTATGGAGATGCTTTAAAATCCATTGAAGATAAGTGGGTTAAGATTGAATTGAATGCTCGGGCTGTACACGAATTACAATCTTTAAGCTCTGCGGCTGAAAGGTATTTTGGAATCGGTTTGATGGAAGGTGGTGATGACGCTAATAGATCATCTATTTTTGGTTATTCTAATAACACTTACCGGCCCTATTTGCAAGTTTATTATACATTACCTCCCCCACTGTCTTCGATAACTATAAGTGGGTCAACTTCAGTAAACGAAAACAGTTCGGCAAGTTATACTTGTACGGCTAAATATACGGATGGGTCTTCTAAAAACGTAACAAATTCTGCAACATGGAGCGAGAACTCAAATTATGCAACAATCAATTCGAGCGGGGTTTTGACAACCAGTTCAGTCAATTCTGACCAGTCTTGCACAATTACAGCAAGCTATAGTGGAAAATCTGATACTCACAATATCACAATTAAAAATCTTGCTCCAACACTTTCTTCGATAACCATTATTGGTTCAACTTCGGTGAATGAAAATAGTTCTGCTAGTTATACTTGTACTGCAAATTATTCTGACGGCTCTACCCAGAATGTAACAAATTCAACCACATGGAGTGAGAATTCAAGTTATGCAACTATTAATTCAAGTGGAGACTTAACAACCAGTTCTGTTACTTCAGACCAATCTTGTACAATTTCGGCAAGTTATGGAGGAAAATCTGATACTCACAATATCACAATTAAAAATATTCCCGGAACTCTATCTTCAATAACAATTAGTGGTCCGACTTCGGTGAATGAAAATAGTTCGGCAAATTATACCTGTACTGCAAATTATTCTGATGGAACTACCCAGAATGTAACAAATTCTGCAACTTGGAGTGAAGATTCAGACTATGCAAATATAAACTCAAGTGGCACGTTAACAACTTTGTCTGTTAATGATGATAAAGCCGCTTATCTTAGAGCAAGTTATGGGGGAATGACTATTGGTTACTGGATTACAATTAAGAATATTCCTGTTACAATGTCGACAATAACAATTAGTGGCCCAATTACAGTAAATGAAAATAGTACTGCTAGTTATACGTGTACAGCTAATTATTCTGACGGGAGTTCCCAAATCGTAACCTTTGTCACTTGGAGTGATAATTCAGACTATGCAACTATAAATACTAATGGAATCTTAACAACAAGTTCAGTCAATTCAGATCAGTCTTGTACAATTACTGCTATTTATGGCGGCAAATCAGACACACACAATATTACAATTAAAAATGTTACCTCAACACCAATACTGTCATTAATAACCATAAGTGGTTCAACAACGGTGAATGAAAATAGTTCTGCTAGTTATACCTGTACTGCAAATTATTCTGACGGCTCTACCCAAAATGTGACAAATTCTGCCACATGGACCGAGAATTCAAGCTATGCAACAATCAATTCCAGTGGAGTTTTGATAACCGGTTCAGTCAGCTCTGACCAGTCTTGTACTATTATCGCTACTTATAGTGGGAAATCTGTCACTCACAATATCACAATTAAAGATGTTGCTGCTTCACTTTCTTCAATAACCATTAATGGTCCGACTTCTGTGAATGAAAACAGTTATGCAAGTTATACCTGTACTGCAAATTATTCTGATGGCTCTACCCAAAATGTAACAAATTCTACAACATGGAGCGAGAATTCAAGCTATGCAACCATTAATTCAAGCGGAGTTTTAACAACCGGTTCAGTCAATTCCGACCAGTCATGTACAATTACAGCGACTTATAGTGGAAAATCTAACACACGCAATATCACAATCTTGAAATCAAATAATAATATCAGTAATCTTGCCCTTTCTACAAATGGAGCTGTTGCATCGGCCAGTTCAGAGGGTTCATATGAAGGTGTACGTTATGCTTACTTCTCTAACGATAATGACCTGAATTCATTTTGGGCAAATGATGGAAATTTACCATCTTGGTTAAAAATTGGATTGAAACAAACTTATGTATTAGATTCTTTAGGTATCTTATGGAGTGGTCATAATCAAACATTTAACATTTTACTATCTGTAGATAATTCAAACTGGACAAAGATTATTTCGCAAAAAGAATCAAATACAAATGCATATTATCTGGGGAGTATATATTATGCTAGTGATAAATCATATCAGAGTATCATAATAAATCCAACGATTGCAAAATATATTAAAGTGGAAATTACGCAATCTAGTGCTCCATCTACTCATAAATTTAAAGCAATCATTAATGAACTAAAGGCTTTTGGAACAACCACAACAGGAATAAATGATGATATCCAAAATGCTAATTTGAAAGTATTTCCAAACCCAACCAATGATAAGCTAACCATTGAAATTAAGGATTGTGTTAATGAACCTTACACTTTCGAGATCTATGATAGTTATGGTAAGATTTTAAAGAAGTTTGAAGAGCATTTAGTAATCGGTAATTATAGAAAAATAATTGACTGTTCTCAATTTTCAAACGGGGCTTATTTTTTAAAAATCACCTCCAAGAAAGGAAACCATACCCATAAGTTTACTATTATTCATTAAGATTGATGAACAGTGACAATGCCAAGTTTAACATAAATCCCCCGGATAAAATGAATATTTACCCGGGCTGGCGGATAAAAAAGAATTTGGGATGTAGTTGGGTTTTATGGTTAATTATATTAGGGGCCATCGGGTATTTATTATTTTTTCTAATTGTGGGTGATTGATTAGTGGAAACGGGAAGCCATCCCATGGCTATAGGCAAAATATTGTAATTAAATTTACAAAAACAAGCTTAATTTTGTACTTTTAAATGCAAAATTCAGCATTATGTATGTCCGTGATCTAAGAAATCCTTTAACCCAATGGATAAACCGAAAAGAATTTATTATTTTGTAGGGGCTCAGTAGGTAGGTAATACTACCTTATTACAATAATTATTAAACTGAATGAAGATGCAGTCAGAGACAGGACAACTTCCGCCCTTTAGCGGAAGCCATCCCAACATTCTAAACAACTTCCGCCACCACAAAAGTACTTCCACCAATAAAAACCATGTCGTTACTGGTAGCATTATTTACCGCCGAATTATATGCTTCTCTTACCGAACCATAACTTTGCCCTCTTAGCCCTGCTTTATGGGCTTGTTCTTCTAGTACTTTTTCATCCAGTGCACGCGGGATTTCGGCCTTGCAAAAATAGTAAGTTGCATTGCGAGGTAGTAAATTTAATAGGTCACAAATATTTTTGTCGTTCACAAAACCAAGGACAAAATGCAATTGATTGCACTGTATTCCTTTTAATTGATTGACCACCGCTGTGATCCCATCCTTATTATGCCCTGTATCGCAAATGGTGAGTGGGTTTTTTGAAAGGATTTGCCATCTGCCTTTTAATCCGGTATTGATTAAAACATCTTCGATGCCTTCTTTTACTATAGGTACAATAAGTCCGTACTTATCAGCTAACAAATCGCATGCTTGTATCACCGTCACAATATTTTCTGATTGATACGCTCCTAATAAAGGACATTGTAAATGTTCGATATAGAGTTCGGATGCTCTCCAAACATCATATTCGCTGAATTCAAGCGTTGAATTGGTCAGTTGTTTTGCGTCAAAAATATCTTCAGCAAAAAAGATATTCGTTTTTTGCTGCAATGCTTTTTCTATAAAAATTTGCTGAGTTTCCGATTGTCTTTTTCCAATGATTATCGGGATCTCTACTTTAATAATCTCGGCTTTTTCGCCTGCAATTTTCTCCAATGTGTCACCCAGGAATTGCATATGATCCATCCCGATATTTGTAATGATACTTAATTCTGGAGTTATCAGATTGGTTGAATCCAGTCGTCCACCCATGCCTGTTTCAATGATGGCCATATCCACTTTTTCATTCTCAAAATACTGAAAAGCCAGGCCAACAGTCATTTCAAAAAATGAAGGCTTAATGGTTTCAAATGAACTTTTATATTTTTCTACAAAATCAATGACCTTTTCTTCAGGTATCATTTGACCATTAATCTTGATCCTTTCCCTGAAATCGTTCAAATGCGGCGACGTATAAAGTCCGGTTTTATAGCCTGCGGTTTGAAAAATTGAAGCCAGCATATGCGCAACCGAACCTTTGCCATTGGTTCCGGCAATATGAATGGAATTAAAATGCGCTTGCGGATTGTTCAAAATTCCTAAAAGGGCAATGGTATTGTCAAGATTCGCTTTATAAGCAACTTTTCCCACACGCTGATACATGGGTAATTGACTAAATAAATAGTCAAGTGTTTCTGTGTAATTCATGGGGCAAAATTAAGCGTTTTGCGTTGAATTGCTTTGTCGTGCCAGATTTCTTTTCTTCCTCCAATCTTCTTCTGTTAACGGGGGGATTTTTATATTGTTTGCACCTTTTTGTACTAAGCTTAATGCTTCGCTGGAACAGGTGCTTACACAAAGCCCGCATCCAAAACAAAAAGTGGTATTTACAACACTTATCCCATCATCTATTGATAGGGCATTGAACTGGCAGCGGTCGATACAAACTTCACAACCATTGCATAAATCGGGATCAACCACCGCGTAAAAATCGGAACGGGCAATGGCACTTAGGCTGCCGTGTTCGGTAATTCCCCTGAGAACCCCACAAGAGCAACTACAACAATTGCAGATATAGGTTACGTCGTGTTGTGCATTATTGGTTGAATGGACCAAACCCGCTTTATCTGCTTCATCAAGTATTTTTAGGGCTTCCTCTTTTGTAAGTGATCGAATATCATCTGTTCGGTCAAAGGCTCCGACTTTTGATGAGAAAACAAGGCAATTCTCAATGGGATGATCACAGCCTTGACCAATTAAGTTTTTCTGAACCCGGCAGATGCACTTTAATACTCCCCACGAATTAGCTCCATTCAGGTATGTAGAAGCTTTTTCATAAGGCATCACGTCGATGTTCACGGGGATTGTTTTCTCAACAGGAATTACCCGATGAACAGAAGGATCGACCATCATCACATGATGAAATGCTTCATGGTAATATTCCTCGAAAAGTTCAGCAAATTCTTTGTCGATTTTAGCATTTTGACGTTCGTAAAACCCGACAACAAAAGGCATCAGGGAAAAAACCAATCCTTTAGCTTCTTCACGGCGAAGTTCTATCAAGCCCTTCTTAACCATGGTTATTAAGCTGGATTTAACCAATGCTTCATCCGAGGATGCTCTTATAGCAATTTCGCTGATACTTTGCGGAATCAGGCTTAATGATGTTGCTAGCCTTGCTTCTTCTTCAGTAAAAAGTTTAGCCAATATTTTTAATTCAACGCCGCTTTTGGTTTTTGGATAACCATTGGGTATTTGATCGAGTAAATCAGCAAGTTCCTGGTAGATGTTTTTCATGAGGGCAAATTAGTATTTTTTTAGACAAATTCAAGAATTGCCTTCAGACAAAAATTAATTGATGCGAATAAAATTATAGGTAATTGTTCCTCTTTGTAAATCTGGAGCGGATGGATTTTCCGAAAATTTTGCCTGTAATGCAGCTTCTCTGGCCAGGCGACGAAGGTTTATATCGGAGATATTGGTTCCTTTTGCTCCATCATCTGCCTTTACAACCAACCCTTCACGATTGACCCAAATATTTACAACAACCCGGCCCTGTTCAGGCGAAGTATAGGTTGGTTTAGGGATAACTTTAGCACCACGCCCTTCTAAACTGTATGAAATTCCTGATCCTTCTCCACCGAGTCCTTCATAGTTTACCGATTCGGGAGTTCCATGAACCTGACCTTGATCTCCTGTACCACCTGCAACACCTTGGTTGGTACCACTCGGTTTCTTATAAAGTGCATTGGGGTTGACTACAGGTTCAGGGACTTTTTCGACAGGTTTTTCGACAGGTTCTCTCTTTTTGTACAAGGCATTTGGATTAACAACGGGCACTGTTTTTTCTTCCTTAACTTCTTCTTTCTTTTTTTCAGGCTTGATGATGGCAGGTGTTTCCTCGGTTTCCTGTTGAATGATCTTTTCTTCAACAATTTTTTCTTTAACAACAGGCTTTTCCGGTGGGAGTTCAACCACCTTTTCTTCCTGTTTCTTTTCTGCAACTTCTTCCTTTTTTTCAGATGCCTGCGATACTTCTTCTGGAATAGCTTGCTGAATAACACCGCTTCCCTGATCACTGTTCCCTATGTTTACTTCTACACCTTCTTCACCGGGTAATGGCAAAGGGGTTGTTAAACCGAAAAATAGCAGAACTGACAAAACCAGTAAATGGTAAATGATTGTTCCAATAACTCCCTTTATTTTTTCTTTTTTGTTGCTCATTATCGCGGTTTTGTGGCGAGAATTACCTTATGTTTTGTTGTATGTTTTTTATTAATGGTGTTTACAGCATCAATTACGTCAACAACATATTGAACGGGTACGCTTTGATCCGATCTCAATACAATTGAAGCTTCTGTTTCTCCACTGATATTTCTGTAAATATGATCTTCCAATTGATTTTTAGTCACCATATTTTCATTTACAAAATACTGAAACTGATCGTTGATGTATACCGTTGTGGTTTGCTTAGCCATGGTTTTACTACTGCTGGACGGAAGGAGCAGCTTTATTGCATTTGGACTAACCAAAGTAGAAGTGAGCATGAAGAAGATCAATAGTAAAAAAACCAGATCGGACATCGATGCGGTGCTAAAATCAGTTTTTCGCTTATTTCTTGATTGAATGGCCATTTGATTTTAATTAGCAGGTTCGTGTAACAAATCCATAAATTCGGTAGCCCTTGCTTCAAGTTTGTAGATCAGTTTTTCTATTCTGGCAACCAGCATATTATACCCAATGTATGCCATAATACCCACAATTAACCCGGCAACCGTAGTAACCATGGCTTGATAAATCCCTCCTGAAAGTAAGGAGATGTCAATATTATTGCCGGCCATCGACATATCATAAAATGCCCTAATCATTCCAATTACCGTACCTAAAAATCCCAGCATAGGTGCAGCACCCGAAATAGTTGCCAAACCTGCAATGTTTTTCTCAAGCTGCGATACTTCAAGCTTTCCAACATTTTCGATTGCGGCGTTTATGTCACCAAGTGGTTTTCCTATTCGTTTTAACCCTTTCTCAATCATGCGAGAAATTGGGCTGGAATTGTTCTTACAAAGAGATAATGCTGAATCTACTCTTCCATCATGAATGAAATCGCGGATATTGTTCATGAAATTATTTTCTTCACGGGAAGCTTTCATAATTGCAAAGTATCTTTCGATGAAAATATACATTGCAATGATGGAGAAAATCCCAAGGATAACCATGATCCATCCACCTTTAATTGCAAGTTCAAGAACTGATAAAGTGATCTCAGTTGGTTCTTCGCCAGCCAGATTTGGTTGGGTGGCAAGTTGTAGTAAAAGAAAGTTTAACATTATCATTAATTTTTTAAAATAAATGTACTACTAATCGATATCATGCCTGATTTAAAAGACGCTAATTTTAAACATTGATTTGTTAATATAACTATGTTTTTAAGGAAATATTATCTGAGAAACATTTTCATCATATAATTTTAACAGTTGTTTTTGTTGACTCATATTAAATAAATTTCTTTATCCTCTTTAGCAAGTAGGGTTCTTCGTATTCGAGAATCAGTCGAAAGAACAAATCAAGTTTGGGAAATAGATATTACCTATATCTCAATGAAACGTAGAGTTATACATTTATTTGCTTATGAGAATGGTACCGATTAATGGAAAGGGTTGAATAGCTGTTTTAACATTCTATTGTGATCAACGACTGCATTAAACCAAGTGAAAAATACTATTCTTGTTGTTCGGCCAACGTTGTTAATATTCAAAAAAAAGAGAGAAAATAAAGAAATAAAATATACTTTTGTCAAGCCAAAAAATACTCTCTGAGCTAGGGCAATTTTTTGTCCGAAAGAGTTTGGAGTATTATAAAAATTGACACTTGTAACGCAATAATATATGATTGAAAAACAAAAAAAACGAACAGGAAAACTGATAGCAATTCAGGACTCGTTGGTTCAGGCACGTTTTTTTGATGAAGTAATTATGGGAGAAACAGCCGAAATAGCAGTAGAAGGGAAATTGCTTCAGGCAGAAGTGCTTCAAATAAAACCCGATCCAACAAATAAGGATACAGGAGGTGTTGTGGAAATGCAGGTTTTTGAAGACCTCACGGGTGCAAAAATTGGTGATTTGGTCGAGTTTACAGGCACCCCATTGTCAGTTCTGTTAGGTCCCGGACTACTCACAAGTGTTTGGGATGGTTTGCAAAATGCACTCTACACCCTAGGCAAAGAAGACGCCTATCTTCGCCCGGGAATGAAGGCACCTGCTTTGGATGAAGAAAAACTTTGGGAGTTTACACCTTCGATAAAAAAAGGAGATACTGTTAACGGAGGCGACACAATTGGCTCGGTTCCGGAGGGAAGATTTGAGCATAAAATATTGGTACCCTTTATCTTGGGCAAATGTACAGTTGAGAGTATTATTGAAAAAATATCAATAAATATTAAAGAAACCGTTGCTGTTGTAAAAGATGAATTGAACAATACCCATGAATTAAAACTCGTGTTCAGACAACCGGTAAAAAGTCCGATTCCGTTCAAAGAACGTACAATTCCAAAAAAAACCATATCAACCGGAGTGCGCATAATCGACCTGCTTGCACCTGTAGCTTACGGTGGAACGGTTGGAAACCCCGGCCCATTTGGTGCGGGTAAAACAGTAATGCAACATATGCTTTGTAAGTATGCACTTGCCGACATCATTGTAATGGCAGCCTGTGGTGAGCGCGCCGGAGAAGCTGTAGAAGTATTTAAAGATTTTGCAGAGCTGGAAGACCCGTCAACCGGCGAATCACTGATGAACCGTATGTGTATTTTCGGAAACACAAGTTCAATGCCGGTTGCTGCTCGTGAAGCGAGTGTTTTTATCGCGCTTACCGTTGGTGAATATTATCGTTATCAAGGATTTAATGTAATTATGCTTGCCGATTCTACATCGCGATGGGCACAAGCATTGCGTGAACGTAGCGGACGACAGGGGGATATTCCCGGACCGGAAGCCTTCCCAATGGATATTCCCGACCAGATTAAAGGTATGTATCAGCGTGCAGGGGCAGATGCAAAAACCGGTGGTTCGCTTACATTTATCGGAACAGTTTCACCTGCAGGTGGTAACTTTCAGGAGCCTGTAACACAGGCAACAATGGACTCAACAGGAGGTTTCTGGGGTTTATCGCAAGACAGGGCTGATGCAAAAAAATATCCGGCTATTGACCCGCTGGCTTATACAACATCAGTTTACGACAGCTTTATATCATGGGACGACCGAAACAAAATACTTTCTACTCTATATGAAGCTAACGGAATTGACCAAACCATCAGCACAATAGGGCTTAAAAAAGTACCAGTGGACAAATATATTCATTTCCAAAAAGGACTAACCATTGATTTTTGCGTACTACAACAAAACGGATTTCACGATTTAGACGCTTGTACCCGTCCGGAAAGACTTAATATAATCAACAAATCAGTTCAGGATTTAATAGATAGCAATATTGAATTTACACAGGACAATAAAGAAGACGATGAGTTTAAACTATTCATAAAATCAAAATTTGACAACCTACGTCAATGGTGGAAAGACTGGAACGAAAGTGCCAAATCAGATGAAGAAATTGCAAAACTTCCGGAAAAAATCAATCAATTTATTCATCAAAAAGAACTATAAATAATGATAAGAAAAGAAATAAATAAAATCAGCAAAATTGGCAAAGCCCTTATTTCTGTTGAAGGAAATCCGGGAGTAGCTCTTAATCACGTGGTTGAGCTGCTAAATGCTGAAAACAGCCAGAGCATTTCGTTTGCCAAAGCAATCAATATAAGCGAAGATGCCACGACTTTTCAGGTTTACAATGGCACTCAGGGTTTAAGCACACGAACAAGAATAAGAATGCATGAAGCACCAATGACAATAGGATTTTCACAAAACATGCTTGGCAGGAGCTTTGATGGAGTTGGAAATGTTGCTGATAATGGGCCCGAAATTATTTACAATAAACAACTTTCAACACGACTCGATACACTCAACCCTACTGTTCGTCTTGTACCCAAACAACCCATGTGGACCGGTGTTCCTATGATCGATGTTTTTAACACACTGGTAAAATCACAAAAAATTCCAATTTTTGCCGGTCCTACCGAACCTTACAATCGTTTGCTCTCACAAATTGCCAAAGGTGCACAGGTTGATGTAATTATATTTGCGGGAATAGGCCTTAAATACGATGAGTACCAGTATTTCAAAGATGAGTTATCTACTTCAGGTAATATGGATAAAACCATCATGTTTACCCACCTCGCCGGAGAACCACAGATTAAAGGACTTATGCTGCCTGATGTGGCGTTGAGCATTTCAAGAGAATTTGCTGATGATGGCAAAGATGTGCTTGTTCTGCTTACCGATATGACAAACTGGTCTAACATACTCCGTAACGTTGCCAACTATCAGGATATGATTCCTTCATTGCAGGGCTACCCGGGTTCTCTTTACTCCGAATTGGCGCGCCGTTACGAAGTGGCAGCAGATATTGAAGGTGCAGGGTCAATAACAATTATTGGTGCAACCACACTTGAATCATTGGAAGATCCGGTTCCTGACAATACAGGTTACATCACCGAGGGACAATTTTTCCTCGAGGGTGGTAAACTCAAACTTGCACGTTCGTTATCAAGATTAAAACAACAGGTTAACAGTGGCACCCGCAACGATCATCGCGCAATAATGACAGCAATGGCATCGCTGCTTGCCGATGCGGAAAAAGCACATGAAGCAGCAGAGGTAGGAGCTGCCAACGATGAATTTTCACAGAAACTGCTCCGCTATCGTACCGACTTTATTGACCATATCGAAGAGCCATTCGGAGACCCAATAAAATTGAACAATGCACTTGACATGTGTTGGGATGTACTTAGAAGACACTTTAACCCGGAAGAAACAGGTTTAAGTAAAAAACTTATTGAACAATACTGGGACAAAAAGTGAAAATGCCGTGATCGACAAACTCAAAAGTACCTTATTGTGTTTCGTTAATTTAACGAAATTATAGAGCAAAAATATATATTTTTCATACTAAATAATCATAAAATGAAGAATCAGGAAAATCTGGAGGGAATTGTTTCCAAGATAAAGGAGCAAGGAATCATAGCCGGAGAAAAAGAAAAAAAGCGTTTGCTTGACTCTGCAAACGAAAAAGCGGAAAAAGTGCTTGCCGAAGCAGAAGCCAAAAGCAAGGAAATAATAGAAAAAGCAAAGAATGATGCTGCTCAAATTGAAAAAAATTCAAAAGCAGCAATTTCGCAAGCAGCACGCGATATGGTTGAGGCAACAAAAATTGCCATAACCAAACACCTTAAAGTAGTTTTTGGAAAACAATGCGAGAGCCTTATAAACCAGGAAGAATACCTTAAAGAGTTATTAAAAGTAGTATTGGAAACAATACCTGGCAACAAAACAGTAGAAGTTTCACCTGCACAGGTGCAAAATATGCAATCATTTATTGTAAGTAGTGCTTTAAAAGAAGGAATAGAAGTAAAACCACTTGAGAAAAGTGAAGCCAAAATTTCTGTTATATGCAATGATAATGAGGGTATTCAGTATGTAATAACCTCTAAAGATATAGAAGAAGGGCTATTTACATTATTAAATAAGGATTTGGTAGAACGAATCACAAATAGCAGGGAGGGTTAATTATGTCGAATGTGGTCTATCTTATTAGTAGCTTACCATCTTTGACTTTCGGGCAATCGCCTCCCATTTCACTTGATAGTTTTCACATTGAGGCGAAAGAACAATTGTCGTCAACAAATTTTAAAAGACTTCAGGAGCTCGATTTAAAAAACATAATTGATGCAGAAACCGGAAAGCTTAGAAAATTTGCAGAAGTAAGTGAGCAACTAAAGGCCGATGTTCTCGAAATACGAAATGCGAAAAAAAATGAACGTAACCCGGCTGTTGCAATAGTACCTAAAACTGTGCTTGAACAAAATCCGCTCGATCGCGAAAAAAGTATTATGAAATGGCAATGGGAGCAACTAACCAACATAGATTCGGGAGAAATATTTTCTGTTACTGCAGTATTTATTTATAAACTCAAGTTACAAATTCTCCACAGACTAAATTCATTCAGTGCAGAAAAAGGCTGGGAAATACTCGAATCGGTAGTAAATCCACCTAAAAAAATGGAGGAATTGTAGCATTATGGCAGTATTAAAAATAAAATACACAAAAACAGAAAGAGCCAGACAAAAGAAAATTCTTAAAGTATCTTTACGCATGCTTCCACTGTTTGAAGCAATGGAAAAATCGTTAATGGTAACCATTAACACCATTGCTGAAAATATTGAACGGATAAAGGAAGCCATTGAGCAAAACAAAAAAGAAGCCGAGCCATGGATTGCAGTAATAAGTGATTCGTGGGTTGACATCAGCTCGTATATATCTGTGAACAAAGTTATTACAAAACCGGTGGATGTTGCAGGTGTTCGGGTACACCAATTCGATAAAGTAGATTTCGATGTTGCACCCATAACCGACGAGACGCCGCTTTGGGTTGATAGTGCTGTTGAGCTGATGCAAGATCAACTTCAGTTATTGGCAGAAATAAAATGCCTTGAGGCTCAAATAGAACTACTTGAAGAAGAATTACTCGAAGTACGCGCACGAATAAAGCTATTTGAAAACAGAAGGATACCCAACGCTAAAACAGCTATTCGGAAAATCGGACAGAAGCTTCAGGACGATGAAAGGCTCATGATTGCGACTGCTAAAGTGGTGAAAACAAAAAAAGCAGAGGAGGTGAAAATATGATCACAAAAATGAAGAAAATTACGCTGTTTATGTCAGAAATTGATATAGATGCAGATCTTACCATTTTAGGTCAACTCGGCATAATGCATATAAAACCTTTTCAACCGGCAGAAGACGAATCAATAGATAGAGTAAATGCACGTATTAAGCAAATGAAAGTAGCCATATCAATATTGGAAAGATATGACAACAACCCGCTTACCGGCCACGAATGTGATGCTGAACCTAAGTTTTCACACATGCCAAAGGGAGAAATTTCTTTAATGGAACAGGTGCTGCAAACAGAAGAAACAAGAAACCAAAACATTGAACTTGCCCAAAAACTTCAAAATACCAAACACTGGTATAATGACTGGGGTAATGTATCATTAACTGAATTCAAATATCTAAAAGAGAAGGGTATTTACTTAAAACTATACCTCTTAAAAGATGATGCAGTTCAAAAATTGTCTAACCGAGATGATATAGTTGTTGTCGGAAAATTGGATAAAATGAATCGGATCGTGTTAATCACTGAAAACAGGAACGAAAAATTAGAATCTAACGAAGTTGAGTTTCCTACATACAGTTTAACTATACTTGAAGACTGCATTAAGAAAACCAATCGAGAAATAGAAGTAGCAGATGAAAAACTGCGAACACTTCATGTACAAATTTCATTTTTAAGAGATGCATTAAACGAACGGGTTCGCAGAAATTTAGTAAGAAACGTACAATACGGCGGTATTGAGGTAGAGAATCAATTCAGATACTGGAAAGGATATATCCCCGAACAATCAATTGGAAAATTCATAAATATTGCCGAAGAGCATAACTGGGGATACCTAATTCAGGATCCAACTCAGGAAGAACTGGAGGAAGTTCCTACACTCATTCATTCACCAAAATGGGTCGAACGCATACGACCGGTTATGAGCTTTATGGGACTTGTGCCCGGTTATAACGAAATAGATGTGTCACGTATTTTTTTGATATTCTTTACTTTTTTTACGGGAATACTTGTAGGAGATGCCGGTTACGGTTTTGTTTTTCTATTGGTTACATTATTTGTACATAGCAAGCAAAAATTCAAGCCTAAAATTGAGTTTTCTCTCATATACACACTTTCTGTATCTGTTTTGTTTTGGGGGGTACTCACAGGCACATATTTTGGTGCCAAACAAATAGCAGAGATACCATTTTTCAGTAGTTTAATTATTGACAAGCTATCAAGTTTTGGCGGTGACCCAATTTTTATACAAAAACTCATGTTCATTATTGGTGCCATTCATTTGTCTATCGGGCATATTCAAAAAAGCTTAAAATATATCAACAGCGTAAAAGCAATAGCTGAACTTGGTTGGATTGCAATTATATGGAGCTTATACTTTATAGTAAATCAGATGGTATTAGGATTAGAACCACCCGAACTTGTGATTTGGTTATTTATAGGAGGTGGGCTACTTATTGCTTTGTTCTCAAATCCGGGAACCAATTTTTTTAAAGGAGTTATATCATCGCTAGGTGGGTTACCACTAAGCCTAATAAGTGGATTTTCTGATATAATTTCATACATAAGACTTTACGCTGTTGGTATTGCAACTGTTTTAATGGCTATTAGTTTTAACCAAATGGCTATTGGTGATGGTATAACTACGGTATCTTCAGGAATTGTTGCAGTAATTATATTAATATTGGGCCACGGACTCAACATGATATTGGCTGCAATGGCCGTTATTGTTCATGGCGTGCGATTGAATATGCTCGAATATGCAGGACATGCTGGCGTTGAATTTTCAGGAAATGAATTTAATCCATTTACATTAAAAAAATCAAATAATAATTAATAACTAAATTATGAAATTATGACATCAACAATTTTATTAACAATAGTGCAAGGTTTAGGCGGACATGCCATTGCTTTAGGTATAGCCGGAATAGGTTCGGCAATTGGAACAGGAATCGCCGCTTATGGAGCCATGGGGCTTTGGAAACAATCAATAAAAGACAATAAAAAATTACCTTCATTAGCATTAGCTATGGTAGGTATGCCTCTTAGTCAGGTTATCTACGGTATGATTTTTTCAAATGCTTTGGCTGAAGCAAATTTAAATCCTGATAGTTATCCAAACCAAATGATTATAGCTTTATTCGTTGGTAGTGCCATTGCAGCATCAGCAATTATTCAAGGAAAAGTTGGTGCCGCTGCATGTTCTAACCTAGCTGTTGATAGTAAACAAGGAGCCGGTATGTACATAGCAGCTATGGGTATTATCGAAACTGTTGCACTTTTGGCTATGGTATTTGGAATGGGAGGTATTCCTACAGCATAATTTTATAGCTACATTTTTCTTGCTGGGAATTTCTGGCTTATTGTGCCGTTACTGGTGGAAGTATTTTTTGATTATCTGTTCTATGCAGGTGTTGCAGCCACGGGTATGGGGAAAATAGATTTCATTTGTATACAAAAAGAATAAGCCTTTTGGCGCTTACAGGTTATATTGCTGGTGCAGGTTCCTATTATATTCAGCAAATTTTATTTCATTCCTAAGTATCTGATAAAAATATTGTAAGGTGGGTTTTATCGACCCACCTTTTTTTTCGTGAAACTCAGATTTCAAAAACAGCCTGTCCCGCAGTTTACGCGGGATAGTGCATTTAAATCTGTAAGATGTACGCCTGCCTGCCTAATCAGCACTACAGGCAGGAATCCCGATAGCCCCGCTTGAGCGGGATTAACTCCGCGTATCGGGATAAATGAGTTTATAATCAGATACTTACATCGTAAATAAAGAAAATTTCAAATTGATACCTCGTCATCTTGCTGCGAGATAGTTCATTTAAAAATTCATAATAAATGTTAAACCTTCCAAAAGAAATCAAGTAAGATTGTGTCTATAAAATATTGTTTTTAAATCAAGTTAGTGTTAATTTGGCAGATAAGGTGAATACTCAGATTTTATGATAAGTGAATCAGATCTTGTAGAAGGTGTTAAGAGAAAGGATCACGCAGCTTTTAAAAAGTTGGTTGATCAATATCAGGAGATGGTATTAAACACCTGCTATGGATTTGTGCATGATGTCGACGATGCCAAAGATTTAACGCAAGAAGTTTTTATTAAAATTTACGATTCAATTCAAAAGTTTAGGGGAGATGCCAAACTCTCTACATGGATTTACCGCATCTCGGTAAACAAATCATTGAACTTTATCAGAGCTGATAAAAAGGTCAAAACTACTGAACTGGATGTTTTATCACGTTCAAGTGATTCGAAATTAAGGGTTCACCATGAAAGTGAACAAGAAGATATTGAGATGGAGCAGGAACAAAGATCAAGAATTTTATTTAAGGCAATAGATAGTTTGAACGAAAATCAAAGAATTGCCTTTTGCCTAAATAAACTTGATGGAATTTCATATAATGAAATAGGCGAAATCATGAATATTTCATTACCGGCAGTAGAGTCTCTCATTCATCGCGCAAAGCTGAATTTACAAAAGAAGCTGATCAAGTATTATAAAAAGAATTTGAATTAACGCAAGTTTTTAAAAGATAAATAGTCTAATGAAAAAACAGAACAAAATGAAATGCAAGAAAGTACATAAACTAATTAACCCTTTTTTAAATGGGTCGATGGATGTGGAAAAGAGCGGGCTCTTTCATTCACATTTATCTGAATGTCGTTCTTGTGAGAAATTAGTTAGGGAAATGTCTTCTACATTATCAATTCTTGATAAGCAAAAGAGAGTAATTCCTGATCCTTTTATGCATACCAGAATATTGCAGGAAATTGAAAACAGGCAAAGTACAAACGTCTTGTTCAATATCAGGCGTATCCTGCAACCTATTATGGTTGCTGCAATTCTGATAATTGGAATCTATATAGGTATCGGTCTTGGAAATAGCTATGTATCAGAAGGGGAGGAAATCGCCAGTGCTGATAACCGGACCTTAGTTGATGAATTTTTATTCAACGAAATGGATTACGAGCCCTTCGAAATTTTTTTAATTGATAAATAAAGCCAGACCATGAACTATTTTTCAAAAAGAAATATTGTCATTTTAGTTATTGCAGTTCTGTTAATTATAAATATTGCATCTATTTCGACCATTGTTTATCATTCATATGGAAATCGCATAAATAAAATGCCTGAAACGGAACGAACATCCATGAGGGATTTTAGGCAGGAACTTAATCTGAACGCACAGCAAATTGACGAATTTGGCAAATTAGGAAAAAAGTTCATGATCGATACCAGAATGAGAATGGATGAGATGCATCAAATCAGGTTAGCTTTAATAAACGAAATGTCGTCTGCAAATCCGGATACAGCAAAAATGTTTGCTATGGCAGATGATATAGGAAAGTTGCATGCACAGATTAAACGACAGACCATCGATCATTTTTTGATCATTAAAAATAATTGCACAGATGCTCAATTTGATAAGTTTGTAACATTATTTCAAAGATCGTTGATGGATGATAATTATAGCCGATGGTCGGAAGTACAAGGAAGAGGGAAGAATTATAGAAGTAGAAACATCCAAAGAGGAAAAGGTAATTAGTAACATTTTAAAACTAAAAAAATGAAAACAATGAATGTAAAAACAAGAATATATGGCATAGTTATATTAGCAGCCATATTTATGTCAGGCAATATTTATGCTCAGCGCATGCAACGATTCGATGGAAATCAAAGAGCAATGGCAATGAGATTGCATCAAAATCCAGGACAAGGAATGGGCAATCTGAATATTGGACAAAGAGGAATGGGAATAATGGGATTGAATTTAAGTGAAGAACAAATTGGGAAAATGGAGGAATTTAGAACAAATCACCTCAAAGAGATGCTCCCGATTAGAAATGAAATGCAAGAGAAAAGAGCACATTTAAGAACCCTGACAACTGCTGAAAATTTAAATCAAAAAGAAATTGATAAAGTAGTTGATGAGATTGCAAACTTGACTTCAAAGCAAATGAAACTTAAAATAGCGCACCAACAACAGGTAAGGGCTTCGCTTACAGAGGACCAACGTGTTTTATTTGATAGTAGGACCGGCGGACAAGGAAATAGGCAATTTGCCAGAGGAAATGCAAGAGCTGGTATGGGAGCTAAGCACTCTCGTTTCGGAATGAAATCCAGATAATTGAAAAGCGGCCTGATCGGGCCGCTTTTTTTATGCTATTCTTTAGATGTAGCAATTCTGCCTCCACTACTGTCATGTCTAGCTCCGGTAGCTGAACTCAAACAATTAACTTCATCCCGTATCCGGAGAATCCCCAAAAAAGCAAAAACAACAGCTTCTTTAAAATCTATCAGGGCATGATCAGGAATCACCAAATTAAGATTAGTTAGTGTTTGAATACGCTGTATAAGAAAAGTATTGTGTGCTCCTCCTCCCGTGATCAAAACCTTTCCTTTATCTTTCACCATAAATGAATTTGATACTTGAAAAGCGATGTGCTCAGTAACCGTGCGAAGAAGATCAAAATTGGAAATTGGAAATTTAAGCAGGATAGAAAGAAATTCTGACTCAAACCATTCACGCGATAATGATTTTGGTGGATCAATATGATAAAATGAAATATTGTTCAAGGTTTTCAGCAGTTCAGAATTAATCTTGCCTTTCAGGGCCATTTGTCCATTATGATCATATTTTTGATGCTCCTTTTGGCTAATAAAATTCAATGCCATATTTACCGGACAAACATCCTGGGCCATTCTTCTTCCATTCAAATCAAATGAAATATTAGCAAATCCACCTAGGTTTAAACAAATTTCAAAATCATTAAAAAGCAATTGATCTCCAATTGGAACAAGGGGAGCTCCCTGCCCTCCTAATGAAATGTCCAGTGATCGGAAATCATAAATTACTGGCAGTTTCAAGGTTTCGGCTATTTGATTTCCATTTCCGATTTGCAAAGTATAGCTTTTTTCAGGTTGGTGAAATATGGTATGCCCGTGCGAAGCAATAAAATCAGGTTTTAACTGATGCTTTGCAATGAAAGTTAATGTTTTTTCTGCTAAATATTTTCCATAGGATAAGTCAAGTTGCTTGAGCGCAATTGCCGACAAAAATGGAGCTTCGGTCAGCTTTTTTATCCATTCCTTAGGGTAAGGAATGGTTTCGGCATGATGAATTTTAAATTCCCAATTCCCCTCTTCCTGAATAAAATTGCAAGAGGCAATATCCAATCCATCGAGAGAAGTGCCGGACATTAATCCAATAACATTATATTGCTTCATTGTCAGAGGGTTTCAATAAGTTTTTCGAGCCGCATTCCTCTCGATCCTTTAAGCAGGATGGTGTAATTTTTTATTTTATTCGAGTTTAGATAATCTAAAGCCTGATCGGTGGTTTTATAATGAATCCAATTTGAATTTAATTCGCAAAGTGAAAATAGCGACCCGATTAATATTACTTTTTTGATCCCTGTTTTTAAAATGTGATCTACAATATCCTGATGCAGACCCTGGCTTTCTGATCCCAATTCGAGCATATCTCCCAGGATTAATATTTTTTGATCCGCTTTTACCATTGCAAAGTTATCGATGGCTTTGACCATGCTGCTTGGATTGGCGTTATATGCATCAACAATTAATCGGTTGTTTGGTGTTTGCAATAGTTGCGATCGTTGGTTTTTTGGTTCATATTCCTCAATGGCCTCTTTTATTAAAAGTTTCGGAATTTCAAAAAAATGACCAATACAAATGGCAGCCATCATATTTGGCACATTATAGTCTCCAATTAATTTTGAATTGATGGTCAGGCTTTTACCATTAATTTGCCAATTTGTTGTGGCAAAAATATCGCAATTAATTTTATTGAATTTCACATTTGCCTTATCCGTAAAACCATAGGTGTATTTTTGAAGATTTTCAGACTTATTCATTAAGAGAGAGTCATCATGATGAACAAAAGTGACAGTGTTTGGTTGAGCCTCCATGTGTCGGTATAACTCCGTTTTTGCTTCTACAACTCCTTCAAAACTACCAAATCCTTCCAAGTGTGCAATCCCAATATTGGTGATTAATCCACAATTTGGATTTGAAATGTTACATAAGTTTTCAATCTCTCCAATATGATTGGCACCCATCTCAATAACAGCTATTTCCACATCATTATTTATGGAAAGGATGCTTAGGGGTACTCCAATGTGATTATTGAGGTTACCTCTGGTGGAATAGGTTTTAAACTTCTTTGAAAGAACAGTATTCATAAGTTCTTTGGTGGTTGTTTTGCCATTGGTTCCTGTAATTCCTATGATAGGTATGTTTAGTTTTTTACGATGGAGTTTTGCGAGCGCTTGTAACGTAAGTAACACATCCTCAACAAAAAAACAGAGTTCTTTATTTTTCAGCTTGATATTATCAACTACGGCTAAACTGCATCCTTGATTTAGGGCTTGCAGGGCAAATGTATTCCCGTCGAAATTCTCGCCTTTAAGCGCGAAAAAAATGGATCCTGATGAGATTGCCCTACTGTCCGTTGATATTTGCGGATATTTGAGGTAATGTTGATATAATTCGTCTAATGATGAAACCATAATTCAAAGATAAAAAAATCCCCTCCCGAAATTAAGGAAGGGGGGTTGAGTTCTTTAAATAGATTTTTTTATTTTCCTCCAGGCACAGTTCGTCCAACCCGAATCATGGCGCATCTGAATCCAATTGAGCTTGAAGATTCGTTTTGATTTAAAAACCTTCTAACTCCCGGACTTAGGTAATATGCCGGATCTTTCCATGAACCGCCCTTATATACTCTTGATTCGTTACTTATAAGTGAGTTCACCCCATATTCATACATTGACAAGGCTTTGGTGTCGTCACCCGGTTGGGTTAACCAGTTTCCTCCAATCATTGATTGTCGGTCACCGTCGCGGTAACTGATATTATCTGCTTGGCGGAAATTTTTCCTGTTTTTTATTTCTTCTGCTGAAACCATAACCTCAGGAATCCTTCCTAAACTATCTTTTTGTACAAGCATTCCTGCAGAATCAGTTTGTTTATTCATAAAAACATTTCCTCTGAAAGGACTATAATCAGATACATCTTCAAAGCTAAGAGGTCGGTAAACATCGATCACCCATTCACTCACATTACCGGCCATATTATATAAACCATAATCGTTTGGCCAGTATGAACCAACAGGTGCAGTAATATCAGCCCCATCATTTAAACTTCCTGCAACACCCATATAATCACCACGTCCTCTTTTAAAATTGGCCATAAATCCACCTTGGTATTTTTTGTCGCCGGTTCGCAGATTGTGTCCATTCCATGGATATGTCTTTCGTTCAACCACTCTTTCATTAACAGTGTTGCCAAGCAGTCCTAATGCCGCGTATTCCCACTCTGCTTCAGTAGGCAGCCGATATCCCGGTAATAAAATGCCATCTTCAATAGAAACCCTTTGAACCGCGTTTCTATTTGCAGAGTCATTGGCAGGAACATTTCCGTATTGACCGGCTAAATAAGCATCTGTATTAAAATTGTCGGCATTTTTCTGATTATTATTCCATTCAAGTGCTTTTGATTTTATAAGTAAAAGTTCATTTACCCGATCTGTCCTCCATTTGCAGTATTCCGTAGCTTGTACCCAGCTAACTCCAACTACCGGATAATTTTGATATGCCGGATGACGAAGATACATATTAACCAATGGCTCGTTATAGCCCAAACGATCACGCCAAACCAAGGTGTCTGGCAAGGCTTTCTGGTATACATACGGATGGTCTTTCCCAAATACCCTGCTTGTCCAATATAAATATTCTAAATAATCCAGGTTAGTAACTTCTGTTTCGTCAATATAAAATGAAGGAACAGTTACCCTTCTTGGCATATTGTTCCACTCATACATCACATCATCCTGGGTGGAACCCATCACAAAAGTCCCTCCTTCAATAAAAACCAAACCAGGTCCTGTTTCTTGTTCATTTAATTCAGAAACATTAAATCCGCCATTTTCTTCTGAATTATAATTCCATCCTGTACTAGGGCTTGATGTTGGTTTCTTCTTGAAAATATTAAATTTATTACAGGAAGTAATTACAGTGAGGGCAAGTAGGATCCCAAATATATTGATGAATTTTGAGTACATAAACAATTGTATTTTTTCTATTTAACTAAAAACGAAGTATATTATTGTATAAGAAGTACTTTATCAGCTAAAGATTTTTTTATAATTTTTTACGATTACTACAAAATTACAAACTATTATTCAAAATTATAAACTTTCTAAGTTTATATGTTAACCAAAAAGTGTTAACATTTGATTTGTACGTAAGGATTGTTCTAAAAGTTCTATTTGAGTATATTTACACCCGTAATAATTATAATTACAGTAATTGCACACCGATCTAACAGTCCGAAATAACTGTTTAAACGGTAGGTCTCAATAGCCAAGAAGAAAGAACTATGCTGCGGAAAATCCTGATAATATTCATATTGATTACCATGTTCGAATCTGTGACATTTCCGCAAAACAGATTAAGGACCGTGAATTGGGAAAATGGACAACTCCAAACCCAAGTTATTTCGCTTGAAAATATCCCTTTGTTTAGTGAGAACATTCCGATTCAATTTATTCATGGAGACGTGAATGTGAAGCTGATAAATACGCACTTTGAAGAAGTGCAGGCTTCTGAGTTGCAAAATTTAAAACAGATAGATATAAAAAATGATATTGAGGTAAGATCAGAAATGAGGACCATTTCAAAAGAGATTTATCTGTATTACGAAGTTTTTCCTTTAAGAATAAATCCTGAAAATGGGGAAATTGAAAAGTTGATTTCTTTTGATATTGAACTTGAAGTTAAACCTGCAAATGCAAGTGTCGGATCTTTTCAGTTCAAGAATCAATCTGTTCTTTCAAGTGGGAAGTGGTATAAAATAAAGGTTTCAAAAGACGGGGTTTACAAAATTACTCAAAGCGATTTATCTGCCATGGGTATTAATGTTTCGGCTATCGACCCTCGAAACATAAGAATTTATGGAAATGGAGGAGGCATGCTTCCCGAAAACAATAGTGAAACAAAAGATGATGATTTAAACGAAAATGCAATTGAAGTGGTTGGAGAGGCTGATGGAAAGTTTGATGCGAACGATTATATTTTATTTTACGGGCAGTCGCCCCATGTTTGGGAATTCAATCGATCAACTCAAAAATATTCACATATTTCAAATGCATATTCCGAATATACCTATTATTTTATCACGACAGATTTTGGAAAGGGTAAACGGATTACGACTCAACAATCCCTTACCGAAGAACCCAATTTTATCGTTTCTGAATTTGAAGATCACATTTTTCATGAACAAAATGATCTAAACTTGATTAATTCGGGCAGAAATTGGTACGGAGAAGTGTTTGATGCAGTGACTCTCCGGACGCTGGAATTTGATTTTCCAAACCTGATAAAATCAAAAAAGCTTCAGATAAAAGTTGAAGCTGCCATCAAATCATCAGTTTCAAGCAAAATTGAAGTGAGTACAAATGGTTCATTTTTAAATCAAATAGCGGTTTCAGGTATTAATTTCTCAGCTCCATATCCTCCCGAAGCATTTCAAGGAAGCGTGACCGGCGATTTTTTATCAGATAATGATCATGTAAATCTAAAGCTTAGTTATTTAAAACCCAATCCTGCATCCAAGGCATGGCTCGACTTTATCGAAATTGTCGCGTGGAGGCAACTTGTATTTGCTGGCCGTCAAATGTCATTCAGAAATTCTCTAAGTATTGCCGATGGAAGAATTTCTCACTTTAAATTATCCGGTGTAAATGAAAAACTGCTTGTCTGGAATATCACCAATCCTCAATCTGTCAGCAAAATAAATGGCAATAAAAATGGTAACGAGCTAAACTTTGTTTTAGCAACCGATTCGCTTCTTGAATTTATTGCTTTTGATGATGTCGGGTTTTTAACTGCACAATTTGTTGAGGTAGTCAATAACCAAAATTATCACGGCATACAAGCAGTTGATTTTATTATAGTAAGTCCTAAAGTGTTTTATGATCAGGCATTGCGATTAGCCGAATTTCATCAGAGTCATGATGGTTTAAGCTATTGCATAGTTGAGCCGGATAAAATTTATAATGAGTTTTCATCAGGAGCTCAGGATATAAGTGCAATCCGGAATTTTGTCAGGATGTTGTATGATCGGGCCGGTTCAACCTCACAACCAAAATATTTATTGTTGTTTGGGGATGCATCGTTTGACTATAAAAATCGAATTGAAGGCAATACCAATTTTGTACCGACATGGCAATCTCCTTTTTCAACTGCAATTATTTCATCTTATAACACGGATGACTTTTTTGGATTGCTGGATGAAAATGAGGGAGCAAATGTCAATGGTGGCCTGGATATTGGAATTGGAAGGATCCCGATTAGAAGTCCTGAACAAGCACGCAGTATGGTTGATAAAATTTTTCATTATTCAGAAAATTCAGAAGCTGTTATGGGTGCCTGGCGAAATACGGTATGTTTGGTTGCCGATGATCAGGATTATAATACTTATGTTAGAGATTCGGAACAAATAGCGGCTTTTATTGATAATGACAATAAAAATATAAACATTGATAAGGTCTATTTTGATGCTTACCCTCAAGTATCTGCACCTGGCGGGCAGCGTTATCCTGAAGTTAAACAGGCCATTAATAATAAAATTGAAAAAGGAGCATTAATCGTAAACTATATCGGGCATGGTGGCGAAACAGGGTGGGCGCATGAGCGTGTCTTAGAAATTCAGGATATTAATGCCTGGCAAAATTATGATCGATTACCTGTTTTTGTGACAGCTACCTGCGAATTTACGCGATTTGATAATCCGGCTTTGGAATCAGCCGGCGAATTAGTGATGTTAAATGAAAACGGAGGAGGAATAGCTCTGTTAACAACAACAAGGGCAACAAGTGCCGGTGCAAATTTTCAATTAAACAAACAGGTTTTTAAATATATTTTTGAAAAAGAAAATGGCGAATATTTGCGTTTGGGAGATATCATTAAATCATCTAAAAACGCGGTTGGAAATGGATCAAATGCCCAAAAATTTGTATTGGTGGGAGATCCTGCACTTAAGTTAGCTATTCCGCGCGACAGCATCGCAACACTCGAAATTAATAATATGGCTGTACGAGAACTCCCTGATACTTTAAATGCCATGAAAGAGGTAAGTATTCGGGGTTCTGTATATCAAAAAAATGGAACAAAAAATACTGCTTTTAATGGCGTACTTTACCCTGTTGTGTATGATAAAAAATCACGAATAAAAACAATTGGGCAGGATAATGACAGTTTTGAGCAGGAATTTTATGTCAGGTCAAATATTTTGTACAAAGGAACAGTAAGCGTGATAAATGGGGATTTTTCTTTTTCATTTGTGGTGCCTAAGGATATTGCTTATAATTATGGATTTGGTAAAATCAGCTATTATGCGAAAAGTGAATCAAATGATGCCTGGGGTTGTTTTGAGAACTTGATTATTGGAGGATATCATGATGAAATGCTGACCGACATCGAAGGACCCTCCATAGCACTTTACATGAACAACTCGTCTTTTAAAAGTGGTGACATTACCAATGACAGTCCATCAATTTATGCCCGAATAAGTGATGAGAGTGGGATCAACACCATAGGTAACGGAATTGGCCATGACGTTGTAGCTGTGCTGGATGGAAATACCGACCAGACTTATTTTTTGAATGATTTTTTTGAATCAGATCTTGACAGTCATACTTCCGGGACCTTGAGTTATCCCTTATCAGGGTTAAGCGAAGGAAGGCATACTTTAAGTTTAAAAGTATGGGATATTGTAAATAATTCTTCAATTGCAGTTATTGAATTTGAAGTCAAAAATCAGGATAATACCGTTGTTCAGGATTTGAAAAATTACCCGAATCCTTTTAGAAATAATACCAACTTTAGCTTTAAGCACAACCAGGCAAAATCAATTATTAATTTCGAAATTCAAATTTTTTCGATGGATGGTAAAATGGTTAAATCAATTGTTAGAACAATTAATCCATCAGGATTTAACTCTGATTTAATCGAATGGGATGGTACTTCTGATTCAGGTGCAAGCCTGTATGCCGGGATTTATGTTTATAGATTATTGATCGACGGGAAAGTGGTTGATGGCGCAAATAGCCGGAAGCTTATCATTTTGAAATAAGCACTTTAATAGAAATATATGCTTCGATCATTCAAAAATAATTAGGCAATATATTAAATAAAATATCGTTAAATTTGCACACATACGAACGAGTAATTATATAAACCTCACATAAGCTGATCTTCATTTTAATTAAAAATACTACATATGAAGTTTAAACTTGCGCTAATGATATTGCTGTCTCTTCTGATGGTAAATGGATTTTCTCAAAATACGAAACTTGGACAAAAAGCCACATTAAATACGATTACAACCGCAGTTCCATTCTTAATGATTGCTCCTGATGCCCGATCTGGCGCAATGGGAGATGCCGGTGTATCATCCAGTCCTGATGTTTATTCGATGCATTGGAACCCTGCTAAATATGCTTTTACCGAGAAAGAAATGGGGTTTGGTATTTCTTACAGTCCATGGCTTAAAGCTTTGGTACCGGATATTAATCTGGCTTATGTGAGCTTTTTTAAACGCCTCGATCCCGATCAAACCATCGCTGCATCTCTATTGTATTTTTCACTGGGCGATATCAATTTTACAAACGACATTGGTGATGGGATAGGTACATATCATCCAAATGAATTTAGCCTTGATTTTGCATACTCCCGTAAGCTTTCTGAAAATTTCTCAGCTTCTGTTGCTGCAAGATTTATTTTTTCAGATCTAACACAAGGGCAAAATGTTGGAGGTGTTAATACTCATGCAGGAATTTCATATGCTGCCGATGTTTCATTTTATTGGAGAAAAGAAGTAAGCTTTACGAATACGAGTGGGTTACTGGCATTTGGTACAAATATTTCAAATATAGGTTCAAAAATTTCTTATGGCGAAGGAAGAAAAGACTTCATTCCCACAAACCTAAGAATTGGACCATCGTTGACCCTTGATTTGGATGAATATAATTCAATCGCATTTATGATTGATGTAAATAAATTACTCGTGCCAACACCACCTATTTATAAAGTAGATGATCTTGGAAATCCAGTTTATGGTGCTGATGGCCTGCAAATGATTGAGTCTGGGAAAAACCCTGATGTCTCTGTAATCAGAGGTATCTTTCAATCATTTGGGGATGCCCCGGGAGGCTTCGGAGAAGAAATTAGAGAATTCAGCATTGGAACAGGTATAGAATATTGGTATGATAAGCAATTTGCCTTAAGGGCAGGATATTTTAACGAGTCTAAAACAAAAGGAAATCGTAAATTTTTCACTTTAGGTGCTGGAATTAAATACAATGTATTTGGGCTGGATGTATCTTATCTAATTCCTCTGGAACAAAAGCATCCTTTAGAAAACACGCTTAGATTTTCACTTCTTTTCGATTTTGAAGCCTTCACCAAATAAAAACCAATGAAGATTAAAGTTGGATTTGGTTATGATGTTCATCGCCTGGAAGTTGGCGCAAAATTAGTTTTGGGCGGTGTTCATGTTCTTTCAGATAAAGGAGCGATTGGACATTCTGATGCCGATGTATTGATTCATGCCATTTGCGATGCTTTATTAGGAGCTGCAAATTTAGGAGACATTGGTCAGCAATTTCCGGATACGGATCATCAGTATTTTCAGATAGATTCAACTATTTTATTAAAAAAAGTTGTCGGATTACTGGATCAGCAATTGTTCAGTATCGGGAATATTGATTCTACCATCTGCCTTCAACAGCCTAAAATTGCAGCATACATTCCAAAAATGAAATCCAGATTAGCAGAAGTACTTCAAATACCCGAATCTGAAATCTCGATAAAAGCAACTACCACCGAAAAATTAGGTTTTGTAGGAGAGGAGAAAGGAATTTCAGCATATGCTGTTGCGCTAATTGAGAAAAGAACCAGCCTTCCCTAAAATTATTATCTAAGAATTTATATTGTATCTTGGGTCTTGAATCTTGAGTCTTGTGTCCAGTATTCCTAATTAAGTAATAAACTCGTCCTTGAAATTCACCAGATATAATTGGTTACTGGCTCTCGTAACCGCAGTGTAAAGCCAACGAAGGAATTCTTTATCCAGCATTTTTTCATTGAAATAACCCTGATCAATAAAAACATTGGCCCATTGTCCACCCTGGGTTTTGTGGCAGGTTAGTGCATAAGCAAATTTAATTTGTAAGGCATTGAAATAAGGGTCTACTTTCATTTTATCCAGTTTTTTCCTACGTTGTGGAATGTCTTCATAGTCTTTTAATACTTCTTCAAACAAACGATTGTTTTCAGATTTTGGCAAGGCAGGACTTTCGGCAGCAATGGTATCCAATAATATTTTAACATCAAGGGCTGCTTCATTGGGGTAGTCGATTAATTTGATGCTGACATCCGCAAATCGAAACCCATATAGTTCTTCAATTTTACGAATGCTTAATATTTCGATGATATCGCCATTTGCTAAGAATCCGGCAGATGATTCTTCGGGTAACCAGAAATAATTATTTTTCACCACCATCATAAAGTCACCTGCTGAAATTTCTTCTTCCTGAAATAAAATCCGATGACGGATTTGCTGATTATAAACGTTGGCCCTTTTATTTGAACGGGTTATTACCACGGTATGCTCATGTCCGAAATTTGAATAGCTCGAATTAAGCAAGTCTTCAAGATCAACCCCTCCAATTGCATGAATGTCCGTAAAATCAGTTAAATCGAAGAATGGAAAATCCAATTCGTTGTGCTCGATTTTATTTCTGATTTTAGTGGCATTTGCCAGTATCCCTGAATTCAAGGATTGCCTTACCACTTCCGTTAATGTGTGGGTTTTGATGTCAAGGCCAAAGGAGGCTTTTAAATAATCAACATTCAGTGCAGGGCTTATGTCTAAACCAACCGGGGGCAATTGAGCTTCGTCACCAATCAAAATAATTTTACAATTTGATTGAGGCGAGTACACAAAATTTATCAGGTCTTCGAGCAGGCTTCTTTGTGCCTGTGAGAAATCGTTTGAACTTAAACCATCCGGAATCATGGAAGCTTCATCAACAATAAAAATCGTGTCCTTTTGTTTATTCGGACGCAAAACAAGCTTGAACCTTCCATCACTGCTGGTTGTTGCCCAATAGATAAAACGGTGAATGGTGTGTGCATTTCGACCTGAATAATTACTTAAAACCTTCGCTGCCCTTCCCGTTGGAGCCAATAAATTAAAGGATTTTTTTAGGGGTGGAAGAATATTTACAAGAGCACTCACAATGGTGGTTTTACCTGTTCCGGCGTATCCTTTTAAAACGAATAGTGATAACGGGTTTTTATCCAGAATGAATGAGGACAACTCATTAATCAATCTTTCCTGTCCGGTAGTTGGAATATAAGGGAATTGCTTTCGAAAGAGCGTAATGAGTTTGTTAAGTTCCATTGTTTTATTAAGGTTCAGCTATTAAAATGGGTAGCCAATCCCAAAATTTAAGGCAAGCTTATTGAATCCATCTTTTAGAGATACCCATCTGCTGGATACGTTATTGGCCGGATCTTTTAATCGCATTGCGGCATCTAACCTAAAAATGAAAAAATTAAAATCGAATCTAAGCCCAAAACCTGCATCTAAAGCAATCTCGCTGGCAAAGTTTTTTAATTTAAAGTTACCCCCAGGGAAAAAATCATTTTCTTTTAAAAGCCAGACATTGCCTGCATCTAAATAAAATGCACCTTTAACAAAACTGTAAATGGGGAAACGATATTCAATATTTGCCTCCATTTGGATGTCGCCAATACGATCAATTTGATCGGTAGTTTCATCTGTTGCAGAGGAACCGGGCCCAAGAGATCTGATTTTCCATCCTCGCATACCATTTGCACCTCCGGCATAAAACCCTTTCTCGAAGGGCAGGTCATCCGAATTCCCATAAGGAACTCCAATCCCGATCATGCTTCGCCAAACTATTTTCTGTTCCTTTGAAATAACGGTATAGTATCTAAAGTCAAAATCAGCCCTAACATACTGCGCATAACGAATATTGAATAATGTATTGTATCCTTCATTGTTCTCGGAAATTCCGGCTAACATACTAAATCCTTTAAGCAAAAAGCCGGATGTCTCAAAATTTCCACGGAAGTAAATAAAGTTTTTAAGTTTATTTATATCCTGATCGTTGAAAATGAAATTATATTTTAATGCTGTAATAAGGTGGTCGGTATATTGGTTTTTTAACCGCACGTTTGTTTGTTCTTCAAGCAATACCTTAAATTCAGGAGTTGGATATACCTTAACGGAGTTAACTTCAATCGGGGAAAAGAAATGATGGATTTTTTCATTTTGCGACCAGTTATAGCCAAATGAAATATTGGTGATATACCTTCGGTATTTAGGACGTTGCTGATAATTAATACCTGTGCTTACAGTGGTTTTGGGGTTAAAATCTTTTGGAAAACTTTCCAGGCTTATCGGAATTAAAAACTTTGGAATACTCAGGCTCATTTCGACACCCGTTTCAAGCGTATTGAAAAATAAAAATTTGTCATTGGTAATTGTACTTGTTGAATTCTGCTTTTGAATCTCAAGTGCACCTTTTAGTCGGATTTGAAATAGTTCAGATCCTCTGAAAATGTTTTTATTGGCATAAACCAGATTGCCTCCCAATCCCAAATCTCCTCCTGAGTTAGTGCCTTCTGCCTCGAGAGTATATGATTGAACCTTACTGCGGGCTAAATTTATCCTGCAATCCAAGAGGTTTTTTCCGAGATAATTTATTGAATCCGGTACCAGCGTGAATTGGATGTTTGAATATTTATAGATACGTAGATCCGCTAAACGACGGTAGGTTTTTTTCACTGCATCCAGATTAAATAAATCGCCTGAGTTAAGCAATAATGATTGAGTTATAATTTTTGGTTTAATTTTTAGTTCATTCTGATGCAGGAAATAGTATGTGTTTTGAGCTGTGTAATTAGTATCAGTTTGAATGTTTATTTCCAAGGTATCAAATATTTGATTCGTGGGGTTTAGTAAATCATAATTTGAATTCACATAAATTTTATTCAAATGAAATTGTTCATGAGGAGTCTCAACAATTGAATCAGGGTTTATAAGTGAACGTGCTTTCTGATCTTTGATTACTAAAGTGATGTCTAATTCATGATTGTTTAATGAGCTATCAATTTCAAAATAAATGTATTCCTTATTAAAATTAAAGTATCCAACGTTTTTTAATGAATCGGCAATCCGATCACGTTCGTTATCAATTATAAAAGCGTTATAAATATCACCTTCTTTAATCAGGCTCGTTCTGTATAAGCGTCTGATGTTATCCGCCATTAAACTATCGGATAAACGATGTGAATATTTTCGGATGTGATAGGGATCTGCGGGTTCTAAATGATAAGTGATATTTAATTTGTTGTTTTTTAATTTTTGCTCATCCCAAACTTTAGAGTTAAAATGCCCGGTTTTATCCAAATATACTTTCATTTGTTGAAGGCTAGTTTGTGTGCTTTGGGCGTCATGATAAACAGGTGCCTCACCGAATTTTTCCCTCATCCAATATTTGAATGATCTATTCTTACCATTTTCAGGTTTTTGGTAAGCCCATAATTTAAACTTCCATAGCCCTAAAAACTTTTTATTTGGTTGTTGTAAAATTAAATTTGAAATTTCATCTTTATCGATATTGCTTTTCTCACCGTGAATAGTGACTTTAGTTTTATTAACCAAGGGTTGGTGAATATGTTTCATCGTCCCACAGCTCCATAACGACAAACTGATGCCCAGGATTAGAATAAGGTGTTTTGTGTTTAAAGTATTCAAAGTCAACCCAACTAAAGTGTTTCACAAAAGTACAATTTCTATCGAATAAATTTTATCCAAATGTCTTTCGAAACCATTTTATTAAAAAAAAGAATATTTTCAATATATATTATTCAATTCAAAAAAATATTTTATATTTGCACTCCGTTTAAAAAACGGGACGTTCATTAAGATCAAGGCTATTAGTTCAGCTGCTTGCCTGCCGCAGGCAGGGTTCAGAGAGTCCCGACTTTAGTCGGGAGGGTCGCAAAAAACGATCTTTAATATAACAACAGGGCGATTAGCTCAGCTGGTTCAGAGCACCTCGTTTACACCGAGGGGGTCGGGGGTTCGAATCCCTCATCGCCCACCAAAGCTCCCTCATAGGGGAGCTTTTTTTGTTTATGGGATGTTGTACCTATATCTTGTTTTCTCAGTTGGCCAATAAATATTATGTTGGCAGCACAAATAATTTGGATGAACGCCTAAAAGAGCATAACA
>JAHIVC010000060.1 GCA_018816945.1 Bacteroidota bacterium
ACACTAAGAAGTCACCAAGTCGCACAAAGGTAAAATAAATCAATTTTCTCTGTGAAACTTTGAGTTAACTTTGTGATTCTTTGTGTTTACTTAGTGGTACTTTGTGAAATAATTCTTTCTCTTTTTAGCTGTTATTACAAAGAGTTACACTAAGAAGTCACCAAGTCGCACAAAGGTAAAATAAATCAATTTTCTCTGTGAAACTTTGTGTTTACTTAGTGGTACTTTGTGGAATAAAAATTACAACGTGTTGCAAAAAGGTACTTTGAACATCATCGACCACTTTGTTAATAATAATTTGTGAAGAGGGATTTATCCCGTCTAAAAAATACAAAGAACAATTTTTCTGCGAAAGTAATCAAATCTTATACTTTTTTAATCTTTTTAAGATTAGAAATACTCGCATTTAAATCAAAACCAATCAGGATGACCATAGCCACAAAGTAAATCCAGAGCATTATAATAATCAGGGTTCCAATCGAACCATAAAGCGTATTGTATTTTGAAAAGTTTTCGATATAATAATTAAACCCGATAGCCAATAAGATTATCAGGAGCGTTGAAAGTGTTGCACCGGCTGAGATGAAACGAAATTTTTGTTTTTTCGACGGCCCTAAATAATATAAGAATGATATGGCAAAAAAGAAAATAATAATGGTAATAAACCATCTGGAAATTTGTAAGGTCAGTACTTTAAACCCACTTTTGATCCAATCCAGTTCAACAAAATAATTGATGAGCGAATCTCCGCAGATCAGAAACGCAATTCCTAAAATGACAAGAGATGACAGGATCAAAACCAGAAAAACAGAGATCAATTGTTGCTTAAAAAATGAGCGGGTGGCAATGGTATGATAAGTTTGATTGAAAGCATCGATAAGACTGTTCACACCGGTAGTTGAAAAAAACAGGGCCAAAAAAAATCCGAATGAAAGCAATCCGCCCCTGGGTCGGGTTATAATATCATTGGCAGTACCAATCACCAATTCATGTGTTGAAATGGGAAGAATATCTTCAAGCAATTTAAATAAAGTGTCATCAAAATTTGGGATGGGTAAGTAAGGAATGATTGTGAAAAAAAATAGTATAGACGGGAACAAAGCAATAAAAAAATTAAAAGCTACTGCAGAAGCTCTGAGATTAATGCTCCCTTTAAGTAAACCCTTAAAATAGAACCTAAGTACCCGGCTAAATGGGATACCGTCAAAGCCCGGAATTACAAACTCCAGGGCAATTCCCCTCAATCTATGAATCTGATCAATTAACTTCATTCTTTGATTGCTTTCAGGCTCAAATCAAGGCTTTTAATATGGTGGGTCAATGCCCCTACAGAAATAAAATTGACTCCTGTTTCTGCAAATGATCTTATGTTTTCAATGGTTATTCCGCCTGAAGCTTCAGTTTCAAATCGGCCATTTATTTGTACTAACGCCTTTTTCATATCTTCGGGAGTGAAATTATCAAGCATGATCCGATCAATGCCCCCATGGCCAAGAACCTGTTGGAGTTCGTTAAAATCACGGACCTCAATTTCAATTTTTAAATCTTTCGATTTGGCTTTTAAGTATTTGTGACAAGCTTCAATTGCTTTAACGATCCCACCTGCAAAATCAATATGATTATCTTTAATCATGATCATGTCGTAGAGACCCATGCGATGATTTTCTCCACCGCCTAACCTGACGGCTTCCTTCTCTAAAATCCTTAAATTTGGCGTGGTTTTCCGTGTATCAATTATTTGGGCATTTGTTCCTTTAATAACTTGAACAATTCTGCTTGTAGCAGTTGCTATACCACTCATACGTTGCATAAAATTTAACGCCAATCGTTCTGCCGATAAAATTGAAATTGACTTTCCGCTTACGGTAAAAATTTTGTCTCCGACATTAATAGGATCCCCATCATTTTTTTCAGGAATAAAAACGAGTTTCTCATCAACCGTTTTAAAAACTTTTTCGGCAATAGATATTCCTGCAATAATTCCTTCTTCTTTGGCGATCAGGACTGCTTTTCCCAAGGCTTGATCAGGAATTGTAGCCAAAGAAGTATGATCTCCATCCCGGATATCTTCAATTAAGGCATTTTTTATAATAGTATCAATAGTCATGCTATGGTTTGATTTCTAGGATCTGAATTTTCTGGATTAAGAAAGACGTTCCTACTCTCTTTATTTCAACAAAAAAATTTAATGACTGCTTTTCTGATTTATATTCGATAATTGAATAGTATTCGTTTTGATTTTTAGATTGATTTTTAATGAATTTTATTTCTTTTGCAGGTTTATCTTTAAAAAATTGGTCAAGAATTTTTCGTGCCTGTGTTTTGCTGTATTTACCATTCGCACTTGGGATATTCAAAATGATTGAATTTTCGCAATAGTCATAGATGGTTTTGGTGTCGGCAATCTTGATCGCATTGGTTATTGCATTGAGCTCGGTTGTCTGGCCATATAGATCAGAAACCCCCAATAATAAGGTAATGATTAACAAGAAGGATTTAATCGTTTTCATAATAATGAATATTATTTTAAATGAATTGATTAAAAAATAATCAGGCCCATTCTAGTCCAATAATGATACCGTAATTTGTTAAAAACAAAACTTTGAACAAAATTAACAAATTACTAAAAATAATTGCTATTTTGGTGGCTATGGTTTTGTATTTTTGTCAAATTGAAATTTCCGATCATGAAACATCTGAATCGTATTACAATAATTAGCTTGTTTATTGCAGGCCTGACAATAGTCGCATGTAATAATCCAGTGTCTCAAAAAAGCGATGAAAAAACTCCTGAAGAAGCTGCAAAAGAGGCACCTAAGGATGAAGCCTTGAAGGAGCAATCAGAGAGTTTTGATAAATCGATAGATAATCTTAACGATGCCATGGATATGGCCAGGGTCTTAAATGAAAAAATTCAGATTGTGGAAAAACAATTTGAAACCGGGCAGATTAATCGTGAAAAAGCGGATCAGTTAATAAATGACCTTAATCAAAGATATTCAAAAGCTACCGGGGAAAATGAAGAAAACTCAATCGGAACATTTCCAGCCTGGCTTACCGACTTGAATATTACGGAACCCCAAGGGTTAACATATAATGCCTCGGATTCATATCTTACCAAAGAAGAGAATCTGCAGGACGGTTTTAATTCGGCCTTATTTATTTATAACGGAACATATCAGCAGGCAATGGCGGAGGCTAAAAGAATTGCTGAACAAGCAAATATTCCGTTAAGCGAGTCGTATCAAAAAGCAAAAGATTTGTCTGAACAACTGGGTAAGGAGATCGAAGGGGTTGAAGGAGTGGCTTATATCAATTATAAGTTTGGAGATGAAAGCTTTGATGGAAGGTATAAAATATCTTTAAGTGTTGATAAATCGGGTAAACTTGCCATCCATGTGGTTGATGAGCAAATGAAAAATGCACGTAAAGAAGCATCCGGATTGCCAAAAAATTAAATGAGATGAATATTATTGTCACAGGGGCCAGCAAGGGTGTCGGATTTCAGACGGTATTAAGATTGAATGACAATCCCGGGAATAAACTAGTTGCTATCGCTCGAAATGGTGACCTTTTAGCTAAATTGAAAAATTCAGCTAGATACCCTGAAAACATTCAAATTGTTCCATTCGATTTAAAGGATTTTTTTCTTTATAAATCCGAATTATTGAAAAATATATTAAGGGCAATCGAAAATGTGGATGTATTAATTAACAATGCCGGTTTATTAATAAATAAAAGCTTCGATTCCCAGTCGGAAGAAGATTTTAATCTTCAGATGGAGATAAATTTTAAAGTACCTTTTATGCTTACCCAATTACTTCTTCCTTATTTTAATACGAATGCGCATGTGCTAAATATTAGCAGCATGGGAAGTGTTCAGGGGAGTGCCAAATTCCAGGGGCTTTCAATATACAGTTCAAGTAAAGCGGCATTAGCTGTTTTAACTGAATGTCTGGCAGAAGAGCTTAAAGATAAGGGGATCAAATCAAATTGTCTGGCTTTAGGAGCAACACAAACAGAAATGCTGGCTGAAGCGTTTCCCGGTTACATCGCACCAATAAGTGCTGCAGATATGGGCAGGTATGTTGCTGACTTTGCGATATCAGGCCATAAATATTTTAATGGAAAAATTCTGCCTGTGGCTTTAACAACTCCTTAAATTTTATTGAATGAGTGCGACTAAAAATATAATAGAACATCCGGGAAGGATTGATAAAATAGAGAACGATAAGATTACCGTTACGATTCTGTCACAATCGGCATGCTCAACCTGTCATTCAAAATCGATGTGTACTGTTTCCGAAATGGAAGAGAAAACCATTGAAATTAAAAATTATGAAGAATTAGGGTATAAGGTGGGCGAACAAATTACGGTCTACATGAAAAAATCATTAGGTACCTGGGCCGTTATGTTTGGCTACTTATTCCCATTTTTGCTTGTGATATTTTCATTAATTACCCTCATCTTGATCACCGGTAAGGAAGGATTATCAGGTTTAATATCTTTAGGGCTTTTACTTCCTTATTATTTTGGGCTTCACAAGTTAAAAGATAAGTTTAGTCGTACCTTCGAATTTAGCATAAAATCTTTTGAATCATAAACTTTAACCGTATTTAAACACCCTGATAGCGAATATACCAATCCAACATAAGGGTTTTAGTCATTCAGTTCTCGCATCAGATTCCCCCTGACCAAGCCTTGGTTAAGTCCTGACCAAGTCCTGGTTAAGTCCTGACCAAGTCCTAGTTAAGTCCTGACCAAGTCCTAGTTAAGTCCTAACTAAGTCCTAGTTAAGTCCTAAGATTATGGGATCAGAACATTGTTTAAAATTATAAATGCATGATAAAATATTTTGTTAATTAAATGCTTTCTAAATTACTGATTTTACGACAATTTAGATAATTTCTAAACAAAATCAGAAGAACATCAATATCAGAGCCTTTCAAGGGTTTGAATACGATATGTTATTTCTTATATGTCGTAAGTATCAGATAATCAGAAATATGAATATGTTTTCAAAATAGTTGAAAACATATCAATGTTTCATATTTGTTTCTAATTTTGCATCGCGTTAAGATTCAACCTGATTGACCAGAATCAAATTAATAAAAAAGGAGCAAACGTGAACGATATTATCATTTATGCAGTCATATTCCTCGGTGTTGTAGGTGCTGCATCTGCAGTAATTTTATATTTCATCGCACAGAAATTCAAGGTAATCGAGGATCCCAAAATTGATGAAGTAGAAGGTGCGTTACCTGCCGCAAATTGTGGGGGATGCGGATTTCCGGGTTGTCGTGGGTTTTCCGAGGCCTTGGTAAAATCGGTTAATGAAAAACAATCGATTGAAGGTTTAAGTTGCCCGGTAGGAGGCAATGATGTAATGGCTAAGGTTGCCGCAATTTTAGGGATTGTTGCCGAAGAAAAAGAACCACAAATCGCAGTTATCAGATGCTCCGGTTCAAAGGAAAATGCACCTAAAAAGATCAATTATGACGGTCCTGCCACTTGTGCCTTCGCTCATAATTTATCTTCGGGTGAGAGTGGATGCCCATATGGTTGCTTAGGTTGTGGCGATTGTGTTGCCGCCTGTAAGTTTGATGCAATCTATATGGATGAGGTAACCGGTTTGCCCGTTGTTAAAGACAATTGTGTTGCCTGTGGAGCTTGTGTTATTGCATGTCCTCGAAATATAATCGAGTTACGAAATAAAGGTAAAAAGGACCGAAGGATTTTTGTTTCATGTATGAATGAAGAAAAAGGCGGTATTGCTAAAAAGAATTGCAGTGTTGCCTGTATCGGATGCAGCAAATGTTTTAAGGTTTGTCCTTTCGAAGCCATTACCATGAACAATAATTTAGCTTATATCGACTACGAAAAATGTAAGCTATGCAGAAAGTGTGTGCCAGAATGCCCCACAAATGCAATTCATGAACTAAACTTTCCCCCTCGTAAGGAGAAAATAGTTGAGGGCGAAAGTAATGTTGAACCAAAAATTGAAGTTAACAAAGATCAATCACTAGATACAAAAGAGTAATTCTCTTAACTTGAAAATACTGGAGGATAAAGATTTTGAAAACATTTAAAATTGGGGGCGTTCATCCGCCCGAAAATAAATTATCAACTGACAGGCCGATCGAAGTTTTAGCGATTCCTGCTCAGGTTATCATCCCATTATCGCAAAGTCTTGGCGCACCTTCTGTTCCTGTTGTGAATAAAGGGGATGCTGTTAAAGTAGGTCAGTTAATTGCCAAAGGGGAAGCCTTTATTTCATCAAATATTCATTCTTCCGTTTCAGGAAAAGTGCTTAAGATTGATGAAGCCATGGATCAGAGCGGATACCGAAGACAAGCCATATTTATTACCGTTGAAGGTGACGAATGGATGGAGGCTATCGATCGATCTGCTGAACTCAAAAAGGAAATTACGCTTTCAAAAGAAGAAATCGTTAGTAAGGTCAAAGAACTTGGAATCGTGGGCCTTGGCGGGGCGACTTTCCCATCGCATGTTAAGTTGATGGTTCCAACAGGAAAGAAAGCTGAAGTCTTGGTTTTAAACGGTGTTGAATGCGAACCTTATCTTACAGCCGATCATCGCCTGATGCTGGAAAAAGGGGAGGAGTTGATGATTGGGATTAAAATTCTGATGAAAGGTCTTGATGTAAAGCGCGCCATTATTGGTATTGAAAATAATAAATTGGATGCCATCGGGCATCTCAAAAATATAGCAAAAGATTTTGATGGGATAGAAGTTGAAGCTCTAAAAGTACAATATCCCCAAGGTGGTGAAAAGCAGTTGATTGATGCAGTTCTTCGCCGACAGGTGCCGTCAGGGAAACTTCCAATAGAAGTAGGAGCTGTTGTTCATAATGTTGGAACTGCCTTTGCTGTTTACGAAGCGGTTCAAAAAAATAAGCCATTATTCGAAAGGGTTGTTACCGTGACCGGTAAAAATGTGAAGAATCCGGGCAATTTTATGGTACGTGTTGGTACTTCCATAAACGAATTAATTGAAAAAGCCGGTGGTTTGCCCGAAGATACGGGAAAAATTGTGAGTGGCGGGCCCATGATGGGTAAAGCACTTAATTCTGTTGATGTTCCTGTTGTGAAAGGAACTTCCGGGGTTTTATTATTTAAAGAAAAAGAGGCCAGACGCGTTGACCCAACCAATTGTATTCGTTGTGGAAAATGTATTACCGTCTGTCCGATGGGATTGGAGCCCGTATTGCTTGCTCAATATGCAGAGCTTGAAATGTGGGAAAACGTAGAAGTTGAGCGTGCCTTGGATTGTATCGAGTGTGGATCATGCCAGTACACTTGTCCGGCAGGTAGGCCATTACTTGATTATATCAGGCTTGGAAAATTCAGGGTAGGTCAAATCATTAGAAACAGAAGTAAAAAATAAGATATGAATTTACTGACGTTATCAGGATCTCCGCACGTACACGGAGATAGTTCAACAAAAAAAATCATGTATGGCGTTGTTATAGCCATGATTCCTGCAATGCTTGTTTCCATTTATTTCTTTGGACTGGATGCAATTCGGGTTACTTTAATTTCGGTGATGGCCTGTCTCATCGTTGAGTGGGCGATCCAGAAATACTTGATTAAGGGGCCTGTTACCATTACAGATGGTTCGGCGATTGTGACAGGTATTTTACTGGCTTTTAACGTACCAAGTAATTTACCCTTAGGAATTATTTTAATTGGAGCTTTTGTTTCAATCGGGATCGCAAAAATGTCGTTTGGTGGTTTGGGGAAAAATCCTTTTAACCCTGCTCTTGTTGGTAGGGTATTTTTGTTAATCTCATTTCCAGTACAAATGACATCCTGGCCAAAACCTGCTGCATTATTCAGTGGAATAGCCGATGCTGTCACCGGACCAACCCCTTTAGGGCATTTAAAAGAGGCTGTGAAAGCTGGCAGAACGGTACAGGATGTTCTGGAAAATGGTTCAAGCTGGGTTATGGATGGGGTTAGTTATTCTTATAAAATCCCGGGATATGTTGATCAGTTGATGGGTAATATGGGCGGTTCTCTGGGTGAGGTATCAGCCATTGCGTTAATATTGGGGGGTATTTATATGCTTTACCGTAAAATTATAACCTGGCATATCCCAACAGCTTACATCGGATCAGTAGTGATATTTAGTGGGATTCTTTGGATGATTAATCCTGATATTTATGTGAACCCCGGATTTCATCTGGTAGCAGGAGGATTAATGTTAGGCGCGATTTTTATGGCAACGGATATGGTATCATCGCCCATGTCGTGGAAAGGGCAATTAATTTTTGGGTTAGGTTGTGGAGTGCTCACGGTTATTATCCGGATTTGGGGAGCATATCCCGAAGGCGTTTCCTTTGCTATCCTTATCATGAATGCTTTCGTTCCGCTAATTAACCGAGGTATTAAACCTAAAAGATTTGGGGAGGTAGTTAAAAATGTCAAGTAAAAAAGAATCTTCATTTAAAAATATGCTGATTACATTGCTCGTAATCACTGTCGTTGCAGGATTAGCACTTGGAGGAGTGTACAATGTTACAAAGGAACCAATTGCTCTTGCAAAAAAGGCTAAAGCCGAAGCAGCTATTAAAGCTGTAATCCCGGAATTTGATACCCTTCAGGTTTATAAAGTGGCCCTGGAAGATGGAACCGACTCGTTGGTTTTTAATCAGGGGTACAAAGATGGACAATTGGTTGGAACGGCCATTGAGACTTTCTCAAAAAATGGTTACGACCCAACACCGATCAGAGTTATGGTTGGATTTTCTGCTACCGGTGAAATCATTAATTCAGAGGTAATTGAGCAAAAAGAAACTCCCGGATTGGGCAGCAAAATGGCATCGGATAAGTTTAAAAATCAGTTCAATGGTAAAAATCCGACCGACTTTATGCTTAAAGTTAAAAAGGATGGTGGAAATGTTGATGCCATCACTGCTGCAACCATTAGTTCAAGGGCATATTGCGAGGCACTTCAAAAGGCTCATAGTACTTATCTTAAAGATGGAGGATCGAAATAATGAATCAGGTAGCTAATTTTACAAAAGGGCTTCTTAAAGAAAATCCAGTATTTGTTTTACTGTTGGGGATGTGCCCGACTTTAGGGGTTACTTCAACGGCAGTGAACGGACTTGGTATGGGTTTAGCAACCACCTTTGTTCTGGTTTGTTCAAATATTGTGGTGTCGTTGGTTAAAAATCAAATTCCTGATAAAGTACGGATCCCATCATTTATCGTAATAATTGCTTCTTTCGTGACCATCGTTGAACTAAGTATGCAGGCCTTCGTTCCTGCTTTGTTTGAGTCATTAGGTTTATTTATCCCTTTGATTGTTGTGAACTGCATTGTATTAGGAAGAGCTGAAGGTTTTGCTTCAAAAAACAATGTGTTCTCATCAACATTGGATGGATTGGGAATGGGATTAGGTTTTGCTTTGGCATTGACAATTCTGGGGTCGGTTCGTGAAATACTTGGAAATGGTTCATTCTTCGGAATGAGATTTATGGAAGGGGATGCTATTTTGATTTTTGTACTGGCACCGGGTGCATTTATCGTTTTGGGTTATCTGATAGCCCTGATTAATAAACTAAGAAAAACAGCTTAATCTATTCGTTATGGAATATATTCTCATATTAATAAGTGCCATATTCGTAAGTAATATTGTACTGAGCCAGTTTCTGGGCATCTGCCCGTTTTTAGGTGTTTCAGGCAAAGTATCCACTTCAATTGGAATGGGTGCGGCGGTATTATTCGTAATGACTATTGCTACCATAGTAACCTGGCTGATCCAGCATTATATCCTCATTCCATTTGGGATCACCTTTTTACAAACCATATTCTTTATTCTTGTCATTGCTGCTTTGGTGCAGATGGTTGAACTTATTTTGAAGAAAGTAAGTCCTCCTTTATATCAGGCATTGGGAATATTCCTGCCATTAATCACCACTAATTGCGCTGTTTTAGGGATAGCCATTCAAACCGTTGCAAAAGACTTTGCTTTGCTTCCGGGGGTCGTTTTTGCCATTGCCAATGCAATTGGATTTTCACTGGCTATGATCATTTTTGCCGGTATTCGAGAGCATTTGGTATTGATGAAGGTTCCTTCCGGAATGAAAGGTGTTCCTATTGCCTTAGTAACAGCCGGGATTCTCGCCATGGCATTTATGGGATTTTCTGGATTGGTTTAATTATTTTCGATTTTTTATTTTTTATTGATTATTGGGAACTTTTGATTGTCAATTTTCGATTTTCGATTTTTGATTGAAGAAAATTTCTCATGCTGAACTTGACTGCCGGAATGCAGTTTTATTTCAGCATCTATTTTTTAATTATGTTTGTAATGACGATCAATAGTTAGTAAATTGTCTTTGTCAAATTCTTGGTTAATTAGCATTATTCAATAATAAATAATCATTCAAAAATCATTCGTACCTTTATTAATCATTAATTAATAAAAAATAATCAATCATCAATGTATCAGCCCATCATCGAAATCGATAACATTCCTGTTTACCAGAAAAACATTTTAATTCTGAGCAATGTAAGTTTTCAGATTTTTCCCGGGGAGCATGTGTATTTAATCGGGCGAACAGGAAGTGGGAAAAGTAGTTTGTTGAAAACTTTGTATGCCGATATTCCTGTTATGGATGGCCATGCGATTGTTGCCGGATATGATTTGCGAAAGTTAAAAAACAAGGAAGTCCCTTATTTAAGAAGAAAATTAGGAATTATTTTTCAGGATTTTCAACTGTTGATGGATCGTTCGGTAAACGAAAATCTGATCTTTTTGATGAAAGCCAGTGGCTGGAAGGACAAACGGGAAATGCAGGATCAATTGCAGGATGTATTAGTGAAAGTTGGATTGGGAACCAAAGGTTTTAAAATGCCGAATCAGTTATCTGGCGGAGAGCAGCAGCGCGTTGCAATAGCAAGGGCTCTAATCAATAATCCTGAGGTGATCATAGCCGATGAACCCACCGGAAATCTCGATCCGGAAACTTCATTCGGGATTGTTCGCTTACTCAAAGAAATTAGTGAATCGGGAAAATCAGTCTTAATGGCAACCCATAATTATTCCCTGATAGAAAAATATCCTTCGCGCATTTTGAAATGTGAAGACGGGAGAGTTTATTCCTCAACCTAAAAGACCAATAATTATTTCAGCATTTTTTTTGTTCGAATATATGATTGGGAGGTGTTTCATCCGCTCATCTATAAGAAGCTTAGAAAATTCCTGATCCTTTATCTTCTTAATCAAGCCTAAGATTTCTATAGGTTTTTCAGCCGTAAGGCAGAGGATATGAAGCCGGCTTCCATCCAGCATTTTTTCATTTGCAATACAAAACCTGCCATAATTAAGGGCATACAAAAGCTTTAATTTCAATCCTGTCGATTGAAACGTGAACATTAAATTCATTTGTGCATCTTGGATTAACTTTATCAGTTCCTGGTTGTCCGGGTTTTTGATGATGCTGATATGCGGATATTTCGAGACCAAGTTGATCAATTGTTTGTCGGGATTAAACCCGGCAATTTTCAATGGATAATTCGTTTTGCTAAAAACTTTCTTTATTAAAAATCGAACGGCTTTTGCATTTTCTGCAATGCTCAAATTCCCATGATATAAAGCATAATCGCCTTTACCCGGGATAATTCCGGGTTCATCGCCGGGATAAAAACCGGGCAATAAAATTACCTTATGAGTGGTGAAAATATCCTGTAAATAATATTTATCCTTATCGGTAATCGCGAGAATAATATTCGCGTGCCTGATAATAGGTTGGTAAGATTTTAACTTAATACTTTCACAAAGAAAATAAGGTTTTTCAAATAATTTCCGGCTTGCCCAAAACAGTTGAAAATAATAATGATGCTCGATGTTGCAAGGACGGAATATCTTTAATCTTTTCGCAAGTTGGGGATGGTTTAAGAGTGAAGTGGTATGTATTCCTTCAAATAAAATGGGATAATCATTTTTTAACAGGTTCTCAAGCAGTAGCTGCGATTCACGGCTTTTTACGATATAGGGTTTAAGACTAAAAAATGATTTCCACCCCGTTGTTCTGGGATAATAATTTATTGTATCGCAAAGCTTATTCAGTTCATCGCCGGGTGTTAATTCATTTTTATAAAAGCAATGCAAATGGATTTTAACACCCCGATCATGAAGGGCTTTTATTTTGTAATACACGTCAATTACACCCCCGTAATTTGCTGGAAACGGGATATCAAAAGAAATGATATTTAGGTGCTTATCCGGCATATTTGTCAAATATACGAATCAATTGTGATTTTTCATTTTCCCAATTAAGTTCTTTTGAAGCTTTTAAGGTATTGGTTTTGTATTTCTTAAGTTGGTCTACATCTTTAAGCATTGAATTTATTCGATCAGCAATATGCTCCGGGTCATGATTCTCGATGCATTCTCCGATTTCATATTTTTCAACGATGCATTTAATTTCGACCAGTGGAGAACAAAGAACCGGGATTCCGGCATGGATATAATCAAAAATTTTATTTGGCAAACTATAACGGTAATTAAGGTTGGTGTCTTTATCGATACTGATGCCCAAATTTGCATGTCGGGTAAACTGTTGAAGTTTTTCGAGCGATTGTTTGGGAATGAATTTGATTTTTTCTTGTAGATTAAGGGTATTTACCTTTTGTTTTATCAAAGGAATAACATCTCCATCACCGATGAGGATAAGTATTGCCTCATCAACAAAAATCATAGCTTCGATAAGTTCCTCGATGCCACGGTCGATGTTTAAACCTGATCCCTGAATTAAAATTATTTTTTGATTTTCGGGCAGTCCTAAATCTTTTTTTGAAAGATGGAAGGAGGTTTTATGGTTCATGGGAATATTTCGAACTACACTTGCCTTAATTCCATATTCTTCTTCAAACAATAGGGCTATTGATGAATTAACAGTAATTATTTCTTTTAATTTGGGCAGAATAAAGCGCTCAATGTTTTTCCAAATTTTTTTTACAGTCTTTCTATTTGCAAGTTCCGGGGTTTCAGTAAAATATTCGTGACTGTCGAAAACAATCGGAATCCTTTTTAGTTTATGGATGATGAAATTGGGAAGAAGGGTATCCAGATCGTTTGAGAACAGCACATCAGCCGAACGAAACAGCAAAAGAAAAAAAAGCCGGAGATTGTATTCTGCATAAAAAAACGGGCCCTTTTCAATAAGCAACCTCATTCGATGGGTTTTGTAATCTCTTGGAGCTAGCCTTAAACTGTTGCTTTTATGACGACCAACTAAAATGACCTCAAAACCCATTTGATGCATGGTTAGGCAACTGCGGTGCACACGCTGATCGGTAACCAAATCATTAATCACTGAAACGATTATTTTTTTCATTCCCTGGGTTTGACAGGCTAATTTAAGATTTATTCGTGAAACTAATTTTTTATAATCCGCCAGTTGGCGGAGCAATAAAAAATCTAAGTGAAACGAAGGGATGGCGTCCCAAAATTTTAGGGATGCCATCCCTTCATGTTTTTGAAATGATTAGGTAGCCGAATTTCAATCCAAATGGATTATCTTTGGCTTAACAAAATTGACCATGAATATTTTATCCAGCTTTTCTATAAAAAACTTAAATACCTTTCAAATTGATTGTAAAGCAAAATATTTTGTAGAAGTTGGATCACAACCTGAGATCCAGGAATTGAAATTGCTGGAAATATTCAGGAATGAGAATGTATTCATTTTGGGTGGTGGAAGCAATGTTTTATTTACAAAAGATTTTGATGGACTAATTATTCATCCTGTTTTTAAAGGGATTGAAGTTGATGCTGAAAGCTCAGAGCTCATTATCCTGAAAATTGGAGCAGGAGAAATTTGGGAAGAATTGGTTGATTTTACAGTAAAAAATGGTTGGTCGGGCATTGAAAATCTTGCTGCCATTCCCGGAAGTGTTGGTGCAGCTCCTATTCAGAATATCGGGGCTTATGGGGTTGAATTAAAAGATGTTTTTGAATCATTGACTGCAATTGATTTACAAGATGGGAGCATCGTAACATTTAAGAGAGAGGAATGTAACTTTGCATATAGGAATAGTATTTTTAAATCAGAGTTTAAAAATAGATTCTTAATTATGGACGTTTCTCTGCGTTTAAACAAAAATGCAAAGCCAAATATTGAATACGAAGCACTCAGTATGTTCCTTGAAAATGAGCATCTTGATCCTGGTCTTGAAAATGTATACAGGGCGATTATTAACATCCGTGCTTCAAAATTACCTGATCCAAAACAAATTGGTAATGTTGGTAGTTTTTATAAAAATCCGGTTGTTGAACATGATAAATTTGCCGAATTGAATTCTAAATTTCCGGAAATAAAATATTTCCCTCAACCAAAAGGTGCCTCGAAATTAGCAGCAGCCTGGCTGATTGAATCGTGCGGTTGGAAAGGAAAAAGAATCGGACAAGTTGGGGTTCACGATAAACAGGCGTTGGTTTTGGTAAACCATGGTGGAGGTGATGGTAGTCAAATTCTATCGTTGTCAAATTTAATTATTGAGAGCGTAAATCAAAAATTTGGAATTCAACTTGAACCTGAAGTAAATATTCTCTGAGAATTCAGCTTCTTTTTGAAATCAGGACGGATTAGCTTATATTTGTTACTGACAGCAATAATGGGTATAGTAAAATGAGGAATATATATTTATTCATCCGAAATAATCTGGAAGTTAGTTTTTGGATTTTCGCTATCATTTTGCTTGCATTTTCTAATCCCCATGAAAAACATTACAGTTTATGTTTATTTGATCAGATGGGATTTCAATATTGCCCAGGATGTGGCATTGGCCATTCAATTTCTTATTTTTTTCATGGAAAGATAACCGCATCTTTTCAGGCTCATCCATTAGGGATGATTGCTACTGTAATCATTCTGTATCGAATTTTTCAATTAACAATTCTTAAAAAAACAAACCCTTATAAAATTTCGAACCATGGCTAATATTCTTCAATTTATGCCCGAACTTACCGGATTTGAGCTCCAGTATGTTCAATCAATAACCGCTGATTATGACGAAGCAAAACTTTTAAAGTTTGCTAATATTTATCGTTCACGTCGCAAAGATCCTCAATTAATTTTATTAACCACTTTGCTTGGATTTGTAGTTTTAGCTGGTGTACAGCGATTCATTTTAGGGCAAATAGGAATGGGCATTCTTTATTTATTTACCGGAGGACTTTGTTTGATTGGGACAATTGTTGACTTGGTCAATTACCAGGATTTGGCATTTCAATATAATCAAAGAATGGCCAATGAGGTTAAAATGTATATGAATTAGGCTTCAAGCTCCATTGCTCCGATTAAGTCTTTGACATCAGCAATTTTGTTTTCAATACAATATTTTTCTATGCCTTCAAGAATTTTAATGGAGATTTGTGGATCAATAAAATTTGCGGTTCCGATTTGTATAGCTGATGATCCGGCCAAGAAGAATTCGATAGCATCATCCGTATTCATGATTCCGCCCATGCCTATAATTGGAATTTTTACTGCATTATAAACCTGCCAAACCATCCTGATTGCGATGGGTTTAATGGCTGGTCCTGATAATCCTCCTGTTATGGTTGAAAGAATTGGTCTTCGTGTTTTAGGATTGATGGCCATTCCCAGAAGGGTATTAATTAAAGAGATTGAATCAGCACCGGCACCCTCAACTCCTTTTGCAATCTCAGTAATATCTGTTACGTTTGGAGAGAGTTTAACAATTAAAGTTTTTTTGTAGGCATTACGAATTGCCTTGGTAACTGCAATGGCCGACGGGCAACTAATCCCAAATGCCATTCCGCCTTCTTTTACGTTTGGACAGGAAATATTTAATTCGATGGCTTTGATCCCCTCAATTTCATTCAGTTTTTCAGCAACTTCAATATAATCCTCAACGGTTGAACCGTTAATATTTGGAATGATTTGGGTGTCGTATTTTTTTATTCGTGGATAAATTGTGTTGATGAAGTAATCTATCCCTTTATTTTGAAGACCTACAGCATTAAGCATCCCGGAAGGAGTTTCTGCCATACGAGGGTAAGCATTTCCTTCGCGGTTTTTTAAGGTCAGCCCTTTAACAAAAATCCCACCCAAAAGGTTTAAGTCAATAAAATCCTCAAATTCTTCTCCAAAACCAAAAGTCCCGGATGCCGTTGTCACCGGATTTTTAAGTTCTAAATCGTGTATTTTAACGGATAAATCTACCATTTCAAATCATCTACGTTGAAAACGGGGCCTTCGGTGCAAACACATTTATTTCCTTCTTTGGTCTCAGTAACACAGCAAAGGCATACTCCAAAACCGCAAGCCATCATGTTTTCCAAAGAAACTTCGCAAGGGATTCGGTGAAATTGAGCAATATTCCCAATGGCTTTCATCATTGGATCAGGGCCACAAGTATAAATTTTTGAAAATTCAGAAATTTGATTGAAAATGCTATGATCTGTAACTCGTCCTTTTTCACCAAGGCTGCCATCTTCAGTTGTAAAATTAACTGATCCATATTTCTTGAAATCTTCGATCAGGTGAATGTCTTCTGAAGTTCTTCCGCCAAGCAGGTAGCTAATTTTTGCCCCTGATTCTTTCAATTCTTTTCCTAATAATAGCAGCGGTGCAATACCCGATCCACCTCCAATTACCAAAACTTTTCCGGATTGTTTAGTGTCATAGCTATTTCCAAGGGGGTAGATGATATTGACAATTTCATCTTTTTTAAGTTCTTGCAATAAGGCTGTGCCTTTACCAATAATTTTGATGAAGAAACTGATGAGTTTTTTATCATAATCGACATTATAAACAGACAATGGTCTTCTTAAAAATACATCAGCACTGCGATCAACCCTAACCTCCGCGAAATTACCAGCGGCAATAGTTTCAGGTATTTCCGGACATTTTAATTCAAGAATGTAAGTGTCTTTGTTCAGATTTTTGATGTTGTGAACAGTACAATCTTGTATTTTCTTCATTTTCTAAAATTAAAAAAAATCCGTCAACCGACGGATTTCAATTTATTCTACTATTTTTTTCTTCTTCTTCTCTGGTTTTGAAGTTTCTGAATCATCAGCAGTTTTTTCCGGCTTTACCTCTTCAGTTTCTTCCTCAAAGTTTAACATTTCTTTCTCGGCCAGTAAATTATACCATTGTATTACTTTCTTAATGTCTGAAATATAAACCCGTTCACTGTCATAGTCCGGCACAACTTCCTCAAATACTTTTTTAAGGGTTTCATTATCGGATTTATGACTGATGCTCGCTTTGCCTTCGTATTTATCGAAAAAACTTTTAAATATGTCTTTCAAAGGAATGTCTTCAGTTTGCGAAAAAATGCTTATTTCCTCAAGTGAGCTCATTCGTTCGTTTGAGAAAGCAGTGAATTTCTTCCCGTCAACCAATGATTCTACAATTATTCCGTTCTTGGCCTGAGTCGCAACCTTATATAGTCCCGGCTTTCCTGTAATAGATAAAATTTTGCTTAAATCCATATATTAAATTTTGTGCAAAAATAGCAATAATTCTTCAATATGATTAAGTCTAAATAATTGTATTGTGTTTTTTAAGCTGATTTTATAGAAACATCGGAAATATTGAATTTTGTGCATATAAAACATACCAACTTTGATAAATTATAGACCAACAGAAATGAAAAAAATGTTGGGATTAATGCAAATGTTGTATTTTAGTCTTTAAATGAAATAACTTTTTTTAGCAATTTAAACGAAATAAAAATGTCTGGAAAATCCTTGTTAATTACTGTGTTTATCTTCGTTTCAAGCATGTTTATTGTTTGTTCGGTAAACGGACAAAATATAACCAAGCCCGAAGAATATCTGGGGTTTAAGCCCGGAGCCGATTTTCATCTTGCTAATTATGAGCAAGCTATTGGGTATTTTGAAAAAATTGCCGGTCAAACAAATCGAATGCAAATATTTGATATGGGCGAAACTTCCGAAGGAAGACGCATGAAGTATGCAATAATTTCTTCGGAAGAGAATATGGCAAATTTGGAAAAGTATCGGTTAATTAATGAAAAATTAACCATGAGTAGGGGCATCAGTAAGGCTGAGGCCGAAAAACTTGCCGAAGAAGGCAAGGCCATTGTTTGGATTGATTGCGGATTACATGCAACAGAAACATCTCCGGCTCAACATGCCTTGCAATTAGCATATGATATAGTAACCGGTGAAGATCAGAAAACAAAATCGATAAGGCAAAATGTAATTTTTCTTTTGGTTTTCGCTAATCCTGATGGTTTGACCATGGTTGCCGATTGGTACATGAAAAATGTCGGTACAAAATATGAAAAAGCCCGATTGCCTGAATTGTATCAAAAATATGCAGGTCATGATAATAACAGGGATTCATATATCGCCAATTTAAAGGAAATTCAAAATATGAACAGGGTTACCTGTCAAATCTGGTTTCCCGAAATTTTATATAATTTACACGAAACAGCTCCATTTCCGGCTCGTATTTGGTTGCCTCCCGAATCAGAACCGATGAACCCCAATGTTCATCCAATTATTGTAAGATGGAAAAACCTGATAGGTAGTGCTATGGGAAAATCTTTTGCTGAAGAAGAGAAACCGGGAGCTATTTCACGGGTAAATTTTGATAGTTGGTATCCCGGTTATGCTACCCAATTTGTTGATGGACATAATATTCCTTCCATACTTACAGAAACTGCGAACTTCGGATTTGCAACACCTAATTTTTATTCATTAAGCGATTTCCCTGAAGGTTTCAGGGATTTAACTCCTGGTGTCTTTTATCCTGATCCGTGGGAAGGTGGATGGTGGCGACTTGGCGATGCCGTTGCCTATAATTTAACTGCATCAAAAGCAGTGCTCGAAACTGCCTCTAAATACAAAAATGAGCTTTTGTATAACAAATGGAAAATGGCTTCGGATGTAATTCAAAAATTCCAAACCGAACCACCTTATGGCTGGATCATTCCCGCAGAGCAAAGAGATGAAAATTCCACTGCTTTAATGATCAATCGTTTTATTTTGAATGGAATAGAAATCTACACTGCTGAGAAGGCATTCGAGCATAACGGGATCAAATATTCAAAAGGATCGTACATCATCCCAACATCACAACCTTTCGGGTATTTCGTTAAAAATATTATGGAACTTCAGAAATATCCTGATTTGAAAAAATATTCACATCTATGGCAAGGGGTTGTTGGAACAGTAAAAACAACTAAGGATCCCATCCGTTCGTATGATGCGGCCGGTTGGACACTTCCTCTGCAAATGGGCGTAAAATACAAGGAAATAAGCAAACCGCTTGAAGTTAAAAAAACTAAGATCACTGAAGCTACAGCAACGAAAGGAAGCATAAAACAGAGTGGAACTCATTATGTTTTATCGCGTGCTGATAACGGAAGTTTTATAGCAGTAAATAGAATTTTAAAAGCAGGTGGAAAAGTTGGTTATGCACAAAAAGCATTTTCGCTGGGAGGGACAAATTATGAAGCAGGAACTTTTGTCATTGAGTCCGGTTCAATTTCTGCCCAAAAGATAAAAGATATTGTTTCTGAAACTAGTGTGAAACTTGTTGGCGGTGCAGTGCCGGTGGGCATAACTGCGTACAAAAAAGCAAGAGTGGCTTTGTACAAAAGCTATCGCGCAAGCATGGATGAGGGTTGGATTTCATTGATATTAGACAGATTTGAATTTGATTACCATCAATTACTCGATGCTGAAGTAATTGCAGGAGAACTTAATGATCGTTTTGATGTAATCATCCTGCCTGATATGAGAGAAAATGCGCTTGTTGAGGGTATGCCGAGAATGTCAACATTACCTGATTTTGTTGGTGGTATCACAAATCAAGGTGCAGATAACCTAAAAACTTTTGTAAAAAATGGGGGTGTTTTGATTTGTAATAGCAGTTCTGCCGATTTTGCGATCAAGCAATTTGAGATTCCCATTACAAGCGCTATTAAAGGCCTCAACCCAACTGATTTTAATTGTCCCGGATCAATTCTAAAGATGAATTACAATACCAGTCATAAAACAGCTTTCGGAATGACAGCGAATGGTGTTGCTTATGTTGAAGGAGATGCCACTTATATCATGGTTCCCGACACGATCCGTTCAGGAAGTGACATTGGAAAGGTACCTGCTTCGGCCGAGCCTGAGCAACGAAAGGATGCTAAAGGACCTTATAAGCTTGTTGAAAAGGAAATGAAATATCATGTTATTGCTTCTTATCCTGATGAATCTTTACTCTTAAGTGGGATGATTTTTGGCGAGGAACTTATTAAAAAGAAAGCTACAATTTTGGATGTGCCTGTTGATAAAGGAAATATTATTCTATTCGGATTTAATTTCCATAACAGGGCCCAATCCTATGCTTTGTTTAAACTTTTGTTTAATAATTTGTACAAATAGAAGATAGACCAAAAAATGAAACTCCTCTAAAGCATCAGTCTTTAGAGGAGTTTTTGTTTTATCCATATCTTAATTTTAAAACATCAGATCATTTTGTAGTTTTTATATTCACAAATTCTCCATCTCCTTATATGTTCAAAGCGATGCAATAGTTTTGATGCAAAACTGAAATTTTCACGCTCAGGGTTAGAGTTTAGCTTCCAGTTCATTTTATTTACCATTTTCCGGATAAAACGAGGATCTCTTCCTTTAAATTTTTTTTAAAGAATCGATACATAGTAGTCGAATTCATCACAAATGGCAATATTTAAGTGATCGCTTCAACAATTGGATAATCCAGTTTAATGGCATTCCGAATAATACTAAATCCACTAACTTTCATTAAAAATCGGATTACATTTTAAATACTCCCCTGTAATTATGAGGAGTAATGGCACGCAGTTCTGTTTTAATCTTTTCAGAAACTTCGAGTTGATCGATGAACGATCGAATCGTTTCTCGGTCAATTCCTTTATTTGTGCGCGTTAAATCTTTAAGGGCTTCATATGGATTTGGATAATCTTCGCGACGAAGAATTGTTTGGATTGCTTCAGCAACAACAGCCCAATTATTTTCTAAATCAGCATCAATTTTATTTTGGTTTAAAATCAACTTGTTTAATCCTCTTAAAGTTGATTTAATTGCGATGATCAGATAAGCAATCGGTAAACCGACATTTCGTGTAACTGTGGAGTCGGTAAGGTCACGTTGCAATCGTGAAATTGGCAGTTTTGCAGATAAATGTTCACAAAGCGCATTCGCGATACCGATGTTCCCTTCTGCATTTTCAAAATCGATGGGGTTTACTTTGTGGGGCATTGCCGAAGAACCAATCTCTCCTTCCTTAATTTTTTGTTTGAAATAATCGAATGAAATGTAGGTCCAAATGTCGCGGTTCAAATCGATTAATATATTCCCAATTCTTTTTAAATTATCAAAATAAGCAGCCAGATTATCATAATGTTCAATCTGTGTGGTCGTTTGCAAACGAGTCAAACCTAATTTATCCTTTAAGAAATCATTGCTGAATTTAATCCAATCAATTTTGGGATAGGCAACATAATGGGCATTTAAATTTCCGGTTGCTCCTCCAAATTTCCCGTTAACAGGGATGTTCTCAAAATGTTTCCTTTGTCCCTGTAATCGTTCATGAAAAACATAAATTTCTTTACCCAGGCTGGTAGGGGAGGCGGGCTGACCATGTGTTCTGGCAAGCATGGTTACATCTTCCCACGAAGTTGCCATTTCCAATATTTTAGATTCAAGTTCATCAAAAACGGGCATTAAAATATCATGATGCGCATCTTTCATTGAACAAGGAATAGCTGTATTGTTAATGTCTTGTGAGGTAAGTCCAAAGTGGATGAATTCTTTAAATTCCGAAAGTCCCAATCGATCAAACTCTTCTTTCAAATAATATTCAACAGCCTTAACATCATGATTGGTTATCTTCTCAATTGCTTTAATCCTTCCAGCTTCTGATTCATTAAAATTTTGAAAAAGCTCTCGTAGAACATCAAAATTCTTATGATCAAAACTTTTGAGCTGAGGTAATGGAAGCTCACATAGTGCAATAAAATATTCAATTTCCACAAAAACGCGGTACTTTATCAAGGCCGCTTCTGAGAAATAACTTTCCAGTCCAATAGTGGCAGTTCTGTATCGTCCGTCGATAGGAGATATGGCAGTTAATGAAGTTAATTCCATAATTTATTTTTTGATATTCAAAAATACGAAAGAATGGGGTAATAATATCGATTAACTAACAAAATGTCGCATATTTCGTTTTACTCAATTTGATCCTATGTTTGTAAAACGGCATAAAGCATTGTAAAATCTTAAATTTTCAATGTGCATTTAAGATAACAATTGGTATTACTTATTTTTTTAATTTCACCTAATGAATGCCGATAAACGAGAATTTTTGCAATGTTTGTATTTCCCATCGCTATTTACCGCATTTATATGGCTTGTATGGTTTTTCGAATTGGTTTTCAATATCGACTTGTCCTTTTTAGGGATTTATCCTTTAACTTTTAAGGGATTAGCGGGGATTATTACTGCACCATTAGTGCATGCCGGGTATGGGCATCTGATGGCTAATAGTATTCCGCTTTTTGTTTTGAGTGCCTGCCTGTTTTATTTCTACCGACAAATTGCATATAAAATCTTCTTTTTAGTTTACGTGATTACCAATATATGGGTTTGGTTTTTGGCTCGTGATGCCTACCATATTGGGGCAAGCGGGCTTGTTTACGGATTGGCTGCTTATTTATTTACGAGTGGATTGGTGAGGAAAAACCCCCGTTTGTTGGCTATAACATTTGTTATCATTTTTTTATACGGAAGCATGATTTGGGGAGTTTTTCCTGAATTTTTCCCTGAGAAAAACATTTCCTGGGAATCGCATTTGATGGGAATGATCGCGGGAGTTGTACTTGCAATTTTTTTTCGGAACGAAGGTCCAAAACCAAAAACCTACGATCTGGATGATGATGAATTGGACGACGAAAATCCTTATTGGGAAATCAAAGATTCAAATCCTTCAGAAGCAGATACGCATAACTAAATTGTTTTATTGTCATTTCGATCTCGCTGTATGCGAGGGAAAAATCCTTATTCTAAAAAATTATTCTAAAGAGATCTCTCAGTCATTTTATTCGTGAAACTAGATTTTTATAAGTGCTAGCGCTATAAAAATTCTAAGTTGAACGAATCCCGATAGCGCAGCGTATCGGGATGAATGAGACTAACCTGCCGGCCGCAGGCGGGCTTGTGGCGAAAAAATTAAATACTATTCCAATTGATACCCCGTTGCTCTGCGGCGGGGAGTTTCATTCCCTTCGGGATGACATTGACAATTCTTAATCCTTCAGCATAAACCGATTATACAAAAAGAGCAGGATTGAAGTCCCAATCCCGATTCCGGCAAAAACCAACCAGATATTTCCGGGATGATACTTTAAATAAAGCATTTGATTAAGTTGGGTTTGAGTCATGTTAAGATGGGCCATTGCTTCTTTAAACAATAAAGCACCATCCATATTTTGCATGTTTTCAAGCGTAGCAAAACCACGTTCGGCAAGTTCGGTTTTTAAAATAATATATTTGTCCGACATGCTATCATATAGCGTTCCTGATAGTAAACCACCTAAAACATTGCCCCCCGCAACTGGCAAGTAACTTACGCCCATATAAAGCGCCACTTTATCTTTTGGTGCAATCCGTCCTATGTATTCTTGTATTCTGGGCGAACTTGCCATTTCTCCAAATGCAATAATCACAACTGCCATGACAATGAAAAGTCCGTATGTTTGGTAATTAAAAAGACCCATTCCTATCGTAATGACCAACAGTCCGACAATCATGGTGACAATGGGTTTTATTTTCATGATTAAACCGGATACAATGAGTTGGAAAATGATAATTGAAAAAGCAGCAATATTTACAATTTGTTCCGGACGTATAATGCCAACGCCATCCTCTACGGTTCCAATTGCACTTGCAACAAGAGATGATGAATTATAGATATCTGAGGTGTCGACCCATTGAGTTATGAAAACAGGCAGAGTAAAAAATAATTGCATATAAACAATCCAGAAACCTATCATCAAAATGATAAATGTCAGAAATTTAAGATCACTTAAGGCGGTGCCCATATTGGCAAAAATCTGACGAACAGTATCGCCAATCGATTCTTTCTTTTTGTCTTCGGTCCTGCCGGGTTCGCGGTAGTAGTAAAGTAAAATTAGGTTAAGCAGGATTACTGCAGCACACATGTAAAAAACATAATGCCAGTTTAAATCACGAAGCTTAGATGCTGCAAATGGACCTAAAAACCCACCAATATTCACGATCATGTAGAAAATAGCAAAACCAATGGTATCGTTTTTTTCGGTCGTGGTTTTTGAAACAGTTGCTACAATAATAGGTTTGAAAAGTGCAGCTCCAAGAGCAACAATTAAAAATGAAGCAAATACCAAACCGTATGAAGTAAACTGCCCCATGAAAAAGTATCCTGAAGAAAGAGTCACAAATGCAGCTAACAGAACTTTTCTGAATCCAAATTTATCAGCTAATGCACCTCCTAAAATTGGCAGCAAATAAATGATTCCGGTTACAACAGCCTGCATAAGTCCACGCTGGTTATTTGTAAAGCCTAATCCTCCTTTTGAAATTGGGTCTGTTAAATAAACCGACAGTACAACGAACATTCCGTAATAAGCCCATCGTTCAAATAATTCCATAACATTGGCCAGCCAGAATGTTCTGGGGAATATGCCAAATAAACCAACTGTTTTATTCATTATTTTGTAGTAAGGTATGGGAGCAGTTTTTGGAAAAGAGAGTCGCTGATAAACTGATCATTAAAAGCATCTTCGGCTTTGTCAAAAACTTTTTTTTGCCTCCTGTTAACAATATCTTTCGTAAAATCGTAGCTAATATAAGGATGTTTCAGTAAATCCTTAAAATCTGCTACATTTATATTGAGGTGTTGTATGAGCTCAATATTACAGGTCAAAAAGAAGTCTTTTAAGGAATCATATTTTAGCGAATCAATGCCGTAAACTTCTTGTAGTTGAGAAACAGAAATATATCCACCTATTAAGTCACGATATTTTATTATTCTGGAAGCAAAAACAGGTCCGATACCTTTAATTTTTATAAGTTCGATGGAGTCGGTCGAGTTTAGTTCAACCTGGAAAGTAATCGTATCCTTAATTTGAGGATACTTTTTATTTGTTTGATTTTCTTTTTCCGGAAGGCTGATAAAAGGATTCAGTTTTGAAAATAGTGCCGAATCAATTGAATAGATTTTTTGAAAATCTTCCTTAGTTTTGAAAACACCCCCTTTATTGCGATAATTAATGATAACCTGGGCCTGTTTTGGATTTAACCCTAATTGCAACCATTCTTCTTTCTTGAGTTTGTTCGGATCAAAATTGAAATATTGAATTATGGAGTCCTGCAATTTATTGTTTGAAGTTATGAGGCTATCGTAATGCGAAATAAATTGCTCATATTGAGTAAAGTCAATTTCCGGCTTTTGTATGATAAATTGCAATGCCAGATTAAAAATACCAATAAGCGTGATGATAATAATTAGAAAGTAAATACCACGTCGTTCTTTTTTGTTGAAGTAAAAAAAGCCGGAAAGAAAATTTTTCATAAAAAAGTGAACTAAACTGCTTATGCAGGTTAATCCACTTTTAATAAAAATGTCGACATTCCGGGGATTAATATCTTTTAATTTCTCCGCTTTTAACCCTTCGGATATAACTGGTTAAGTCCTTCCTTACTTCAGGTGCCAAAATGATCAGTCCAAGTATATTTGGAATACCCATTGTGAGAATCATCATATCGGCAAAATCGGTAACAGCACCTAGAGAGGAAGATGCCCCAACAACAATAACGCCTAAGAAAATAATTCGGAATATTGTATCTGTAACTTTTCGATTTCCAAATAATTTTTCAGAAATACCGCCAAAAAGATAATCAAAGCCTTTAAGACCGTAATATGACCAGGAAATCATGGTGGAAAATGCAAACAGAAAAATAGCAACCAAAAGTAAATACGGAAACCATGAGAATACAGACCCAAAAGCCTGAGAGGTCAGCTGTGTGCCTTCTAGCCCTAATGGGTTGGTGTATTGGCCTGTAAAAATAATAACAAGGGCAGTCATTGTGCATATCACGACTGTATCTACGAAAGGTTCCAGTAATGCAACAAATCCTTCTGAAATAGGTTCATCTGTTTTTACTGCTGAGTGTGCAATTGCTGCTGAACCCACACCGGCTTCATTTGAAAAAGCAGCTCTCTGGAACCCGACTATCAATACCCCGATAATCCCACCTTTTATGGCAGCAGGAGCAAAAGCGCCACTCAAAATCAAACCGAAAGCACTTCCTGTTTTATCAATATTCATAATAATAATTACCATGGCGGTACCTACATATAGCAGGGCCATAAAAGGAACAATTTTATCAGTAACTCTGGCTATACTCTTAATCCCACCAATAATTACAACTCCGACAAGTACAGCTAGAATGATCCCGAAATAGGCACCATATCCTGAAATGCTGGGTACCATCAAAGCCAATTGAGAGAATGCCTGATTGGCCTGGAACATATTTCCGCCACCAAAAGCTCCACCAATAACGAGAACTGCAAATATGAAGGATAAAACCAATCCGAGCCATTTCATTTTTCGTTTTTTCAATCCTTCGCTTAAATAATACATGGGGCCTCCTGAAACCACCCCGAATTTGTCAATCTTTCGGTATTTTACCCCCAGCGTACATTCTACAAATTTTGAAGACATTCCAAGAAACCCGGCTATTATCAACCAAAATGTTGCACCGGGGCCTCCTACGGTAATAGCAATGGCAACACCGGCTATATTTCCTAATCCGACCGTAGCAGAAAGGGCTGTAGTTAATGCCTGAAAATGTGAAACTTCGCCAGGATCGTCAGGGTTATCATATTTGCCCCTGATTAACCCAATTGCATGTTTAAAACCACGAATATTTATAAATCGCATAAATATTGTAAAGAAAATTGCACCACAAATTAGCCATACAACAATGAAGGGAATTGGAGATGTCCGAATCTGTCCCATTTCATTTGTAATCGGAGTACCTTGCTTATCACGAATAACGGGATCGTGGATTCCTGCTGCTGAGAATGGATCCCAGTTCAATACAGAAGCCATGGCCCGAACGATAGGAACAAAGGCATCATTGATTCTTTCGCTTAATGTTTTTTCAGTATTATTTTGTTCCGAATCATTAACAATCGCTAATTGTTCAGTAGTGTCTTGCCTGATGGTGTCGGTTGGAGTATTATTTGTTTGGGCGAACAGGTTGATGCTAACAAAGAGGCTTAATCCAAGCAGAACGTTAAATCTGGTATTCTTCATGCAGGTAATTGTTTAATTAATATTTGCTATTCAGGGGTAAATGTAACACGAGATTTGAATGATAATTTAAGTATCTACAATTATTTCCGTAATATTTATTTAGGAGAAGCAAATTTGGCAAAAATATATATGAATCGCAAAGTAAAGTCTTAAGTAAAGTCGGTTTATGGTTTATTTATAATCAAATAAAATAAGACAGTTAAGACACAAAATTTATTTGTATTTTTATACTAAAACTTTCAAACCAGTTCATTAATCTATTTTTACTAACGATTTTTCGATCTATGATGGATTTATTAACGATATCTTTCGATTTTGATTTCTACCCCTTACTCATTATTGTGTTTATTGCCTGGGCGATTCCAATGTTGATGTCGATATTGAGGATTACTAAGATACCAACTGTGGTTGTTGAAATATTAGCAGGGTATTTTATAGGAAGATCTTTATTAATGGGCTATCCTACCGAGTCTATTGTCTATCTTGATTTTTTAGCTTTAACAGGGTTCATTTTTCTGATGTTTTTAGGGGGACTCGAAATCAATATGAATCAGGTAATTGCTTCTTTCCCAAGACATAAAATAACATATTCTAGATATCTGAATAACCCATTACTTATTGGGCTGATGTATTATTTCGTTACCATTTTTGTTTCACTTCTTGCAACATTTCTTTTGTCCAACATTATTGAAATAAACAATATTTGGTATTTTTCCCTCATCATGGTCACTACCTCAATAGGTATAATTTTGAGAGTATTAAAAAATCGTGCTGAAACAAATACCCACTTTGGTCAGATGATTATTTTAGCCGCAGCAATAGCCGATATCTTTAGTATTATACTTATTACAATTTCTGCTTTTGTGATCAAAAATGGTTTCCGGTCAGAATTGGTATATCTTTTGCTGTTAGTTGTGCTGTTTTATTTGCTTTATTTTTTTGGAAAAGGGTTTGATAGAGTGTCCACCTTTAAAAAAATTTCCTATCAATTGGCACATGCAGCTTCTCAAATTCAGATTAGAGGCGCAATCCTTCTAATATTAACATTTGTTGTTTTGGCACAGTTTATTGGTAAAGAAGTTGTTTTGTTAGGAGCCTTTTTGAGCGGATTGTTACTTTCACTTTTCTTGCAAAAGGACAGATCCTTATCATTAGTTAAACTTGATGGGTTTGGATATGGTTTTTTCATACCCATGTTTTTTATAATGATAGGGGTTCATTTTGATGCAACTGCTTTAAGTGACCTCGACAATTCTCAATTTCTCTTTTTGGCATTATTGCTTACATCATTATTTGCAATTAAAATAATCCCTTCTTTTTTATGGATTCGCGTTTTTGGATTTAGAAAAGCCATATCAGGAGGTTTTCTAATGTCATCCCGACTTGGATTGATTATTGCTGCAGCTGCGATCGGTTATGAACTCGACTTGATTTCGGCGGCTGCAAATGCAAGTTTCATATTAGTGGCAGTGATAGCTTGTATCGTTTCGCCAATTGTTTATGGATTAATAAACCCTCAAAACATAAAACAAATCGAAAAAACAATTATTGTTGGAGGTTCGAGTATAGGTGTTCTATTGGCGAGAAGATTGCACCTGCATGCCAAAGCATCTGTCATTATTGAAAAACGAAAAGAAAGGTATGAAGATTTGAAATCAAAGGGATTGGAAGCATTCTTGGGTGATGGATTTGATTTTGGTACTTATAAAGAGATTGGAATGAACCCTTCGAATCACATTGTAGTTTTAACGGGTAATGATCAGGAAAATATCAGGATATGCGAGATGTTGCGTAAAGAATTTATGCACGAAAGGATTATATCAAAATCAGGGACCAGCTCAATTGAGCAAAAGCTAAAAAGTTTGGAGGTTGATACATTTGATGCTACACGGATTTTGGCTAATAGCATCGAAAACTTAATTATTCGCCCATCAACATACCATGCCCTTATTGAATCGTATGAAAATTTTAACATCGCTGAAATCCAGATTGTTAATTCGAATATTGATGGGATGCAGGTTAAAGAAATTCCGTTCCATGGTGGTGGAACCATTATGATGATAAGGCGAGGGAGAAATATGTATATCCCTCATGGAGATACCTATTTGAGAGTGGGGGATATAGTAAATATATTTGGTACCAATCCAGCTATTGAAGATTTTCAGAAAAAATTATCCTAGTGTCAGGCTTCATTTTTTTTATGGAATTTAAAATTTCACGCGTCTGAGCAATCTGATCTTTGGTGCCAAGTACAAAAAGTTTTGAATTGGGAATCAAATTTATTTAAGTTTGGTTTTATTGCGTTGTATATCCATGTATAAATTCTGTTCAAACAAATATATGGAAGTTTAGCATATCAATGGATCGATCTCAATTGTTGATTTTTGATCAGGAAAGGACTTCTTAGTCGTTATAATAGGAATTACTTAAATTAAAAAACTTGAAAACAGTATTAAGCCGGAGAGGTTCAACTTTTCTGTATACAATAATTTAAAAGAAAAAATAAAGCTGCATTACAAATATTAAATAAAATTAGAGACTGTATATACCAAAGGTTATTTTTTATTCAACAACTCACACCCAAACTCGCACTCCAGGCATTTTTTAAAATCGCAATACTGAGTTTTTAGTTCAATAAGTGCCTGAGTTTGTAAAGCATTGTTGGTTGGTAGATTTAAATGTTTCCATTGTCTTATAACGGCATTGTTTTCGCCCTTTAGGTTTTCCAGAAAATGCAGTGCTTTATCACTTTGTTCAGGTTTAGCCGTGCGATATCCGTAAATAAATAAGATGGGAATCACGCAATTAATAAGAATACTCTCTGAGGCTTTTATTCCAAAATTTTTAATTTTCTTTTTTGTAGCTTTATCAAAATGGTAATGTGTATCCCAATATTTTGAAGCTGAAGCATCAAACATTTGAAGTAATTCGGCAGTGCTTTCAGCTTCAATTATTTGAGAAAACAGGGAGGTGTTTTGATGTAAAATTGCTGAAAGCTGGGCAATTCTGACGGTCGGGAAGTTCGAGGGCCACAAGCGTAAATATTGCCAAAGATGAATCTGGATGGGGTTTAAAGCGTATTTATGTTTCAGGTATACATATTCGCTTTTAAGCTTATTTGGGTAATCATCCTTAAAATCTTGATCAAGCATTCCGGCCTGACCAAATAACAATGCTTCCATTTGCAGCAATTCATCTTTATGCTTTATTAAAACCATGAGAGAAATTGATTTAATCAGCATTTCAAAGGAAATGACATTGGTTTTAAACCCAAAGCTTCTAAAAAGTTGAACATAAAAAAGCTGCTCAATGTCGGATTTGTTTTTTAACAATTCCTCACTCAATAAATTAAATTTTCGTTCGATCCTTTCAATAGCAAGGCGTTGGAGAAAGTGTACCTTGGTTAATTCTGAAATTTGATTAATAGATTTTTCGCAGGCGATCCAACCCTGATTTTGCATAAATCCCTGATATTTCGAATATATTTTAAAATCAAATCTGTTCTTTAATTCCAAAACAGCAACAGGTTTAAAGTTTTCATAATTAGGACCCAAGTCATCCTCAAATACAACATGAAGTATTACATTTTCGTATTTACGATCATGATGGTGATTGTGTTTGATCCAATCAGATGATTTTCCATGAATTTCAACATTTCCAGCCCAGATGGTTTCGCCAATTTTAATTAAAGTATTTGAAAAATCAGGCCCGCCATCTGTGTTTCTAATGCCGGGTTTTTTTACCACAATTGTGTTATGATCAACACTAACAAGGGGTAAATTAATCAATTGAAATTTCCATAGATAGCATAAAAAGGTTTCGGGCACATTATTATTCATCACCATTAGGTTTAAGTTTTGATTAAAAATAGTTGTCAGAAGTTAATACCCAAACATGCAAATTGTCGTAATTTGATGAATATAAATCAGTAATACTTTTTTGGATACTTTAGATGGATGTTTTTAAGTTGTACTGAATCAGTCATGTATGCGGTCATAATGATATTTGGATTAAGTTACATAAATCACTACTTTTGTGAATATAAATCATGATTGCTAAATTGAATGGGTGATTTAAATACTTTATTACTTGGAGTTGAGTACAAGCTAAAAAAATTGCTGGAACAATACGAGAGGAGCGAAAAAATCAATCATCGGTTACAAAGTGAGAATGAGGATTTTAAAAAAATAATTTTAGATAAGAATCAAACAATAGATAAATTTAAAGACGAATTACTAAAAGTGAAATTAGCCAAGTCAATTGAATCAAATGATGGATCAAGTGAGGCTAAATTGAAAATAAATGAACTGGTGCGGGAAATAGATAAATGCATTGGACTTTTAAATCAATAAAATTAGGTTGAATAAACCTGCAAAATGGATGAACTAACAATTACAGTCACAATTGCTGACAGACCATATAGATTAAATATTAGAAAAGAAGAGGAAGAAGGAATACGGAAAGCAGCGAAAACGATTAGCGAGAAAATAAAGCAATATTCAGATAACTATGCCTTTAATGATAGGCAGGACCTGTTGGCCATGGTTTGTTTGGAATTTGCAAACAGTTCACTTGTATCTGAGGAAAAACTATTTAAATCCGAAGATCATTTTGTGGAAAGATTAAGTCGAATTGACCAAATCTTATCCAATAGCATAGATTAAAGTCAATATCGTTCTTTGAAAAGCACAAAATTATACCCGCATTAATTCAAATATGTTTGTAAACTCAACATTATAATCATTAGAGTTTTAAGCTCATGAATTTCTAGAAAAGGCCTCAATTCCGATTTATCGGGATTCTCAATCGAGACGGTGGACTTTCGAAAAATTTGGCTACTCTATACATGCTGTATAGGGGTTTACTAAGCTCAGAATTAATGCGGGGTTTTTTTATTTTCAATATAGTTTTGGTCGATCGCATAACTTAATTAACATCGAATTATGGACCCAATATTATTAAATGTTATTGCAGCTGCGGGCTCTTTAATTGTAGGTGGATTGATTACCAATATTTATATTAATAAATCCTCCAACAGAAAAAGCACACAGATCGTACAAGAAGCCCACGAAAAGGCCGAGGTAATCAAACGAGATAAAATATTGCAGGCCAAAGAGAAATTCCTGCAACTACGAACTGAACACGAGAATTATTTAAACGAGCGAAATTCAGCTAATCAGCGCACCGAAAGCCGATTGACACAAAAAGAAACCTCTCTCAATCAGAAAATCGAAGAAGTTCAGAGAAAGCAAAATGAATTAAATCTCATCAAAACCAACCTGACAGCTCAACTCGAAGTAGTTAGCAAAAAACAGTCGGAGTTGGAAAGATCTCATTATGAGCATATTGAAAAGCTGGAAAAAATAGCAGGCTTATCTGCAGAGGAAGCTAAAAACCAACTTGTTGAATCGTTAAAAGGTGAAGCGAAATCTGAAGCCGCCATTCAAATTAAAGATATCATCGATGAGGCAAAGCTGACAGCGAATACAGAAGCCAAAAAAATTGTGATTGAAACCATTCAGCGCACTGCTGCCGAAAATGCGATTGAAAATACAGTTTCCGTTTTTAATATTGAAAGTGATGAGGTCAAGGGCCGGATCATTGGTCGTGAAGGAAGAAATATCAGAGCGCTTGAAGCGCTTACAGGGATCGAAATCATCATCGACGATTCACCGGACGCAATTATCCTTTCGGGATTTGATCCCGTACGCAGAGAGATTGCTAGACTCTCTTTGCATAAATTGGTGACCGATGGCCGAATCCATCCTGCCCGTATCGAAGAAGTGGTTGCTAAGACCAAGAAGCAAATTGAACTCGAAATTATTGAAATAGGAAAACGAACTACCATCGACCTTGGGATTCATAATATGCATCATGAATTGGTAAGAATGATTGGAAGAATGAAATACCGTTCATCCTACGGTCAAAACTTATTACAGCATTCCCGTGAAGTTGCAAATTTATGTGCCACCATGGCAGCTGAATTAGGCTTGAATCCCAAATTAGCTAAACGTGCGGGTTTGTTGCATGATATTGGTAAAGTGCCTGATAATGAACCGGAATTGCCACACGCAATTTTAGGAATGAAATTGGCTGAAAAGTTCAAGGAGAAACCTGAAATTTGCAATGCCATTGGTTCTCACCACGACGAAGTTGAAATGGATTCATTAATTGCCCCAATTGTGCAAGTTTGTGATGCGATTTCAGGTGCCCGACCTGGTGCCCGACGTGAGGTTGTTGAAGCATATATCCAACGCTTAAATAAATTAGAAGAATTGGCACTTACTTATCCCGGAGTAGTAAAAACATACGCCATTCAAGCCGGACGTGAATTGCGTGTGATTGTTGGAGCAGAAAAAGTTACTGATTTGGAAGCTGATCAAATTTCGATTGATTTGTCAAAAAAAATTCAGGAGGAAATGACTTATCCCGGACAAATAAAAATTACAGTTATCCGCGAAACAAGGGCTGTTAATTATGCTAAATAGTTGTGCCTCATAAAAAAAGAGTCATCAACTTTTGAGCGATTAATTATGATTCAAGAAAATAAAGCAATTAACAAGCTGAATAATGAGAATTAATTTTATAGCAGTAATCTTATCTCTTCTCCTTTTTTCTAATTGCCAAAGTAGAAAAGATATATTGACAAAAGATCAAGAACAAGAAATAACAGATACTCTTAAAACTATCGCTTCTGGATTTTTAAGGAGCTGGGAACCTCCGTTTTATCCAGAACGAGCATTGCAATTGTTTACTCAAACCGAGGATTTTTGTTTAATAATTGACGGTTTTTTGATTGAAAATTATAGTAAATGGGCAGAAGGAATACCTAATTTTATGGCTGATGATAAATCTTTTTTTAGTTTATATAAGCATGAAATAAAGGATGTAAAAACGGTAGTTCTTAGCAAGTATGCTGGGGTTGTAACAATAATCTATATTTGGGATAGTATTACAGCGGAAGGTGTTCATAGAAAAACGGATGGTGCAATAACTTTGACTTGCAGGCGTGAAGAAAATGGATGGAAAATTATTCATTATCATGGTTCACATGGTGATGATCAAATAGTTGATTAAAAAGAAATAATTACGAGGCAAATGGCATATAGTGCATGCTGCCCGCATTTTGATAGGTTTTCAAGTTGCTTACCTGAGTTTTTCAATCATGCTTATTGGTAACTTGAAAGGTAGGGCCGCACGACACCATATGCCCACCGTTAAAATTAGTTAGATAAAAAAAGGGCTTTATGCCCTTTTTTTATTTCTTTCTTTTGCTTTTTATCGGTGCAAAAAGCATTTTATACGATGCGTTTGTTTCTCCTTTTACAATATCACCCAACTTATTCTTTAGGAGCAACTTCTTTAAATTACTTACCCTTTCAACAAATAATATCCCTTCCAAATGGTCGTGTTCGTGTTGAATGATCCGGGCAATCATTCCATCAAAAACTTCGGTATTTTCAACAAAGTTTTCATTCATATATTTAACCGTAATCTTAGGCTTGCGTAATACAAATTCAGCAATACCCGGCACACTTAAACAAGCTTCGTTAAATTCCCATTCTTCGCCTTCTTCTTTTAAAATAACAGGATTGATCAGTGCTTTTTTAAAACCCTCAGCTTCCGGATAATCTGTTTTATAAGGATCTGCATCAATTACAATTAATCGTATTGATAAATTTACCTGAGGAGCGGCCAAGCCAACACCAACTGCTTCATACATTGTTTCAAACATATCTGCAATTACTTTTTGCAAATCGGGGTAATCTTTATCTATTTCTTTAGCAACTTTTTTTAATACAGGATGACCGTATGCTACTACAGGATATATCATATTTTATTTTATTAAATCGAGTTCATGTAAGATTGTAAAATGATAGTTGCACTAACACTATCGAGCAAGCTTTTATTCTGACGGTCCTTTTTCTTGAGCCCGGCATCTAAAATGGTTTGTTGTGCCATTTTTGATGTAAAGCGTTCATCATGCCTTTCGATCTTAATATTCGGGAACTCAATTTTAAGTTTTCTTATAAAAGGCTCAATGTATTTTGTGGATTCAGAAGGTTCGTAATTCATTTGTTTAGGTTCTCCAATTACAATACAATCAACTTTTTCTTTGCTGAAATAGTCGTGCAGATAGGCAAACAATTCGTTTACACTAATGGTTGTGAGTGCATTTGCAATTATTTGAAATTCATCAGTTACTGCCAGGCCAACTCTTTTACGACCGTAATCTATAGCTAAAATTCGTCCCAATATTTTCAATTATTGATCGATAGATTTTGTAATTACGACACAAAATTACGAAGAACTATTTATACTGTTCAATTTTTATATAATTTTGATTACCAAACACTGTATTATGTACGAACAAATAAGGAAAAAGATTGAATTGGCTTGGGAAAATAAGGGTCTATTGAAAGATGAACAAACCATAAAAGCAATTAGGGATGTAGTTGAATTATTGGATTTGGGGAAAATCCGTATTGCTGATCCGATCATTGCTGCAGATGGAATTTCGATTGAAAGATGGATTGTCAATGAGTGGATTAAAAAAGCAGTTCTTTCATATTTCCCGATTCAGGGGATGAAAAAAATTGAGCTGGCTCCATTTGAATTCCATGATAAAATAGATTTGAAGAAAGATTACGATAAACTTGGTGTGAGGGTGGTACCTCATGCTGTGGCACGCTATGGTGCTTTTTTAGCTCGGGGTGTTATCCTGATGCCATCTTACGTTAATATTGGC
>JAHIVC010000061.1 GCA_018816945.1 Bacteroidota bacterium
ATATTGACCGGCGTGGCCCCCACCCGCTTGGAGGCGGCCTCAAAAAACTGGACACTGACGGTCCAGCACAAGACAGTTGAAATGGCTATGAGTTCCCCGGTATAGGGCATGGGTGTATCCAATAAAAAGGTGATCCGTTTAAGAGCAATGGGTGAAAAAAAGACCCTATGTAAATGAGATTTCAGAAAACTACAAGTGATAAATTATTCTTGAATTTCTCCCTTGATGGTATTTTCACCATGTCCCAGATGGCTCAGGAGTGAATTGGCGATTCTCATCTCAGATGCCGTTGTGTTGTAATCATGGCTTTGGGTTAATCCATTGGCTATATGGCGGATCAAATCCGCCAGTAATTCCCCCCAGGCATCTCTTTCGTCTATTTCAAAATTTGAGGCTTCTTCCCACATCCCCAATAACATGGACACTTGTATATCTTTGTTCCCGATCCAAACCCGCATCATTTCCATGGCGTTTGGATCACCCTCTATCCCTTCGGGTATTTGTAATTCTTTCATTCGTTTATTTTATCCTTAAATGTTTTATAAAAAAATAATGGTTAATTTTTGTTGATCCGGTCGGGCAGCATTATAATTCTTAAGATGCGCTTTATAGGTTAATTATTTCCATTGATACAATTGCTAATAATAGAGTAATTACTTAGCTCACTATACTTATCTGCCTGTAATTTAATTGAATTAAGTAAATTATTATTTTTCAACAGAATCTCTTCAAACCATTCACATAATTCTACCTGCTGCTCATAAGTAGGAAGGCTAATCTCTACTTCTTTAATTCTTTCAAAAGAAATTGAAGGTTGTGCAGAACCTCGGGCCAATTTATTTAAATTTAAACTTCGTAATACATGAGCTAAATAAGGTAAATGTACCTTTAAAGACGAATTAATTTCGACACTAAACGAGTTATTAGTAAGCCAGATGGGTCCTTTAATAAAATGTATATTCCCACACTGAGCACCCACTCGACCTATAATTATATTTTCGCCTTCTCGGTTATACTCATTAAAATAACCTATAAGACCATTTCCTCCATAAACAGGAAAACGGCCTTCTTCATTAATCTCTATTTTCTTTAAAGGCTTACCAGCTTTCGTTTTAAGCAGCTCTCCGAGAGTAAATTTTTTCACAAATTCTGCTTGCTTACTCTCGTTTAATGAATCGATAAATTCAGACAGCAACAAATCAAACTCTTCTTTCTTTTTTTTCAGAAATGTTATTTCATCAAAAATTTTAAGGTCACTAACTTCATTAACTTTTTTCTGAGGTTCTATAGACAGATTTATGCCTTCCCGATTCAAAATATCTCGTTTATTTACTAAATATGAGTTTGCAGTCTCAATCCTTTTAGAAAACAACTCAATAAACTCTACTAAATCATGATCACTGATTTGGTTAGTCTTATTTAAAGGCTTGTTTGTTTTAAGTTCGTAGAACCAAATATCATTTTCTGGTTCCGTATTCTCAAAAAACAAAACGCTCACTTTGACTCCAGCATAAGGAGCTAACGTGCCCGAAGGTAAACTTAATATGGAATGTAAATTAAACCTAGTTAAAAGCGTATGCCTGAGGTTTAATAATTCATGAGTACGATTAAACAAAAGACCATCAGGTACAATTAACGCTGCTTTACCACCTTGACCAAGCTTTCTCATGGAGTGCTTTAAAAACATTGCCTCAAGATTTGAGGAGTACCCATAGTAATCGTGTTCATATCGATCAATATGTGAAGCCTTACCGAAAGGAACTCCTGATAAAACAATGTCATAACATGAATTATCGTTGTCTAATAGTGAATCACTCAAAGATATATTCTTAATATCAATGCCATTGAGCAATAAATTTAATGAACCAACTAAACAGGCAAAAGGAGAAATATCCCGGCCAAAGGTATAAAGAGTCTCATTTGAGATAGTTTCTGAATGCTTAGAAACTATCTTATGTGTTTCTACAATAAATCTACCTGTTCCCAATGCAGGGTCATATATAGATTGTCTTAGGGAAGGCTTAATGACTTTAACAATAGCAGTAACAAGTGCTTTGGGGGAATGAAAAGCCCCAGACGAAATAGAGTCATTTATCATTTTTACGACTAACGTGTCGTAAGCCTCAGCTAATTGTTCATTAAAATAGATATCTTCAATCTGTGACAGCAAAATCTCCAGAATTTTTACGGATCTTATTCTAAACGATATATTATTTAAAAGGTCTTCGACTTTATTCCAAGTATCTCGTGCAAATCCATCATCACAAAACTCATCACCACGAAGCTTCACATTTGAACGAATATCAAACCATACATTTTTCAATTCAGAGAAATCTGTTTCAATTTTTCCACTATTAAAACAGTTTGAATTGTAGAATAATTTTTTAAAATCACCTATAGCATTTCGTTTAGGTGCATCTGCTAAAATAATATCATAGAAATATTTTAAAAGAAGAATTAACGACAATTGTTCCATGGCATCAATAGCATTATTGATACCTGAATCTTTTCGTATAATGTCAATTAAATTGATTAACTTAGTTTCGGAATTATTCATTTTCACCTACCAAGTAGTTGTACATATAAATTATATCATCACTGATTTCTTCTTTAGGCATTGTATTTACATAGGTTTGTGCTTTTCTAATACAAAAACCTTCACCATCAACGTTAATACGAGAATCAACGAGTTCTTTGATAGGTTTAGATTTTAATCTCGCCAAAGAATCATTAAATTTGCCACGGATATCCACGTCTCCATTAACATTTTGCTTTAATCTATTAGCCTCAAGTAAATGCTCATTTATTTTTGTGCAATCGTCCCCTAAAGACGTAAATGATAATAAATAATGTTTAATTTCCCTTCGTCTCCATGCTAATAAAGCTGTTTCAGATAGAATATTACTTTTCTCTTTCTTTTTGTTCTTTGGGTTTTTCGGTGTGAAATTTTTAATTTTCGGTAAGAAGCGACACTTAGGTGTACCCAGTAGGCTTATAGGGAAATCATCTCGATCACATATCATAAAAACTTTTTCAGCTTTACTTTGTAATTTTTCTAATGCCCTTTCATAATTTTTCAGCCAATTTATTTTATTATCACCGAACATGTTTATATTACCGCAATCATCCCTATAGCCAGAAGATACACTCACACAAATAAATTCTGATAGTTTTTTATTAATTCTCTTTTCTGAATCCGCATCGGTTATTAGCTTTCTTCTAACAAGTAATTTAAATATTTCCCAATCATGGACATGATCCATAACGACAATATATTTATACATGGAAACCACTTTATACTGAGCGGCTTCTAAATCTGACAAAGTTTCTAATCGTTGAATTAATTTGAAAGGTGAATTTGTATTATCAACTTTTCCATTTTCAATAACCCTCAAATTATTGGGACCAGCTTTAGCAATTGAATCTAACAAATGAGTTGTTGTAATTATCGCTCCTTGAGTTTTGTTAAAAACATTCCACAATTTATCAATATTTTTATAATGAAGGTGTGAATCAGCTTCATCCAATAGGAACAAGGTGTTGCTTGTGTCAAACAGATCGATCAAGGCATACAAAAATAATAATTGGTACTCGCCATCACTCAATTCTTCTAAGCCTAATATTTTATTTTCTTCATCATCTTTAACTTTCGTAAAAGTTAAGTTAAAGCTGTCTTTAATAATAAAATAATCATTGTCAGCTGCTTGAGTGAAAAACATAACCATAGAATCAAATGAAGCATACTCATCAGTTTCAAACGACACACTAGATAGCACATCTTGATTTAATTGAATACTTTGTTGCTTTAATGGTTTTTCAAATTTATAACCATCAGTAATCAGTGAATTAATAAAATTATGCAAGGTCCGGTGGTAAGCTTTGTTGGTGATAATATCAGATTCACCTTTTGCTTCGTCCTCTAACGCTTGTTTTACAAGATTTGTATAACTTTTATCTACTTTTACATTGAATGAAAGTTTGGTCGATTTATCTTCGTCAAATTCATTTTCAATGACATAATTATTTTGTTTCAGAAAAGTCCGCACTAACCCTTCATGATTACTTGCCGTCGCTAAGAAAATAAGCAACATCGACCATAATTTGTCGTAGTAAAAGCAATCCAAGTTTAAAGCCTTCTTTTTTGCTCGTTCAGTGTTTAAGTATTCACTAAAGTTATTTGAATAGCTTTCATTTTGGCCCGAGGAAAAGCAAACAATTTTGTAGTTTTGGTAACTCGTACCATTTAGCTTTTCATCAAAAATTGACTTTAAAATGGTTGATTTACCTGAACCATTGCCGCCAATAAAGGTTGCTATTTTATCAAACTCTAATGTTTGAGGCTGAGTATGTAGAATATTGACTGGTAAAGGTAATGAAATCATAGTCATTTAGTAATATTCCTTTATAGAAGGCACTCGGAATAAAATAATCCATCGTTTAATAACATTGTATATCAACCGCCCATTTTTCTATACCTGCAACTCTTTCTATCATAGTTTCAAATTCATCATGTGCCTTTTTTAAATAAATAATTACACGACTTTTGTTAAGGGTTCCTTTGCATAACGGACAAGTTTATTCAAGAATTATTTCTGTTAGCCAAATCCAAAAAATAAACGTATATGGAGAAATACATTTCCGTCTGAAAACAGGGCAGATTCATATTCACCCACCGGGAATTGTTGGAAAAAAATCTCGCATCTTGATACCCGCTCCTTAAAATGATATATTTCTTCGATTTATGTAATTTTAATTGGAAAAGAGACTTTTTTTGAAGAAAAAAGAGAAATTTACATTCTTGTGCCAGTCTTGCGGGTGTCAGACTCCCAAATGGATGGGGCGGTGCCCGGAATGCGGTTCCTGGGATACCCTGGTCGAGGAGAAGATTCTTGGTGCCGGGTCGGGCAAGGCCCGAATGATCCCCTCTTCTACGCCCGTGTCCATAAATTCCGTGGAGGTCACGGAAAACAATCGCCTGATGACCGGTATTTCCGAGTTTGACCGGGTTCTGGGCGGCGGTATTGTGGACGGATCTCTTATTCTCATCGGGGGGGACCCGGGTATCGGCAAATCCACCCTCATGCTCCAGGTGCTGGCCACCCTTGCCAAAGCAAATAAAAAATGTCTCTATGTATCCGGGGAAGAGTCGGTGCTGCAGCTTTCCATGCGGGGAAAACGGCTGGATTCAGGCAGCGATTCCCTTTTTATTGTGGCGGAAACAGATCTGGATGCCATCCTTTCCATGGTGGAAAAACAGCATTATGATGTCATGGTGATCGATTCCATCCAGACGGTGTTTCACCCGGAAGTCTCTTCCACCCCGGGGAGCGTGACCCAGATCCGGG
>JAHIVC010000062.1 GCA_018816945.1 Bacteroidota bacterium
AAATATCTTTTTCATCAAACTCAGTTAATAATTCTTTTGTATTGTAAACATTATATTCTCTCCTTCGACTTTTCTTCGAAAATTCACTCGAATTGACGTTTCTTTATAAAATATTTTTTCCGTCAAACTCAGTTAATAATTCTTTTGTACTGTAAACATTATAAACTCTCCTTCGATTTTTCTTCGAAAAATCACTCGAATTGACGTTTCTTTATAAAATATTTTTTCCGTCAAACTCAGTTAATAATTCTTTAATATCGTAAACATTATAGGCCCCTTCGATTTTTCGTTTAATGAATTTTAACGGTGTTCTCCATGAAAACGGTTTTTTTCGTGCAATCCCGTTAAAATCATTTTCCCCAGGATTTAACAATCTTTCGGTAATTTTTTTAAGATGTTTGATGTAGGGAACATAAAGAATTTGAATGTCTTGCTCCTTCAATTTATAAATGCCTAGTTCAACTTGATTGTTTTCCAATAAAATGAAATAATGAAAATGGTAAAAAACGAGCTTAAAATTTTTATCGGATAAATCGTATTGTTGAATATTCCAGGGGGCCACTCCCCCGCCTCTGTTTTCAAGCACATGAACAATTCCTTTAAATCGTTCGGTCCAGTCGTCCAAATATTTTTGATCGCCAAATTTCCCGTCTTCATGCCTTGCATAGCACCAATCGATGCAAGCATTTCGCCACCAATTAAGCACTTTCATTCCATCCTGACTGTTTTTAAAAGTCATAAATTGCACACAATAAATCCCGCTTTTTGCACTTTGATCATACTTTTTGGTGTATCGATGGTCGGTAATCAAAACCGATTTTTCTCCCATTTCTTCAATTAAGACGGAAGGATCGGAAAAGAAGTACAAATCGGCATCTAAATAAGTGCAACAATTTAACTTATAAGTTTCAATGGCATATTTAATAATTGAGGAGGTGGAGGTCCAGCAATACTCGGCTGCAGTTCTATCACTTTTTACTTTCAACAATTCCTCGTCTTCAAATTCGTTTAGCGAGATAACCGTAATCGATTCAAGGTTTAGTTTTTTGAGCAGAGAATAACTTTGATCATCAAAAGCAAAAATATATAAATGAAAATTCGCACTGTGCTTTTTCAGCGACTCATACATTGCCAACCCGCGGGTCAGATAATTACGATCGAATAAAGTGCAGTAATTATACATCTTTAACTTTTTTTGCAAGAATGATATTATCCAGATACAAGTCGTTGTTTTTAGGCAAAATTACGGAGAAAATAAGTCCCAGGATATTTATTGGAGCCATTAAAATTAATGTGAATAAGAGGTTTAAGAATACATATTTTGTCAATGTAATTTTATAAATATAGGCATTGAGTAATTGGAATATAACGGTAATTCCATTATTGCTCTTTCGCTGCTCAACAGTCTCAAATCCCTCTTCAGCCAAAATATGTCTTAAGCCAAAGAATGAATATCTTGCATAATCAAAGGGTTGTTCGTGCTCGTCCCAAACAAACGGAACAGTCATTAACATCAGCCCACCTATTTTAGTGACCCTGTTTATTTCTTTTAAAAAAGCGTGAGGATTAAATACATGTTCAAAAACCTGATTTGTGATGATGCTATCAAAACGCTTGTCCTCAAATGGCAAGGTCCTTCCATCATAAAAGTAATCTACTTTTGGATTATTCCTATTAGCTTCATTTTCAATTTCAACACCAATATAATCATCAACATTGCAGGCACCCTCGTAGGGCTTGCTCCCGCATCCAACGTCCAAAAGCTTACCCTTTAAATTTTTAGCCAACGCTACTACATTTTTATTTAAGCCTTTCCGTGCAAAATAAAATGGATTGGTAAAGAGCCCTATAAACTTAGGTGCAAATTGTTCTCTTTTATATATTTTTTTCAGTTGATTAAGCATTCTTTTTCAAGATCATTCCTTTAAAAATACACTCTTTTCCTTTTCCATCATTCGCTTCGAATTCTTCTATCAATCTATAATTTTTTGAAAGAAAATACTTTGTAAAAAATTGCTTATCAAAAAACCAACAAGGATAGCTCGCTTCATAAATACTTGGTGGGACTATTTGAAGTTTGATTTTATCCTGGTTATCGAAACTAAAAGGGGTTCTATCAATCAAAATATATTCAAACTCATGTTTTAATATCCCATCAAGCAATTGGTAAGGTTTTTCGATATACTGCAAAACACTTGATAAAAGAAGTACCGTTGGTTTCTCATTTTTCACACACGCTTCAACCTCAAAGTAAAAATGCAAGTTTTCATCCTCAAAATCACGTTTTCCGATCTCAACAAAGTGCTTTTGCTCAACAATATTCCATGATATATGAGGAAGTGCATCGAGAAATCTTTTATTTTGATAATAAGTACTCCCCAGGCTGCCTCCAAAGTCGAGAACGCTTAATCCTTTAGGTTTATTGGCAGACGCGAGCATTAACCCTGTTGATAATGGCCATGAATATTCAATTTCGTTAAAAACTACACTGTCCCTCTCAAAGGCTACCTCCCCATTCTTTACCTTTAAGAGCGCCTCTTTTACTTTATGAATGATTATATCATCTTCGTAGCCTTTTGCCTCTGATTTTGCCTCTTCCCATGTAGTATAATCCCCTTTCCATCCAAATTTTCGATTTTTAAAATGTTCCAGAAACGTTGTAAATATTGGTGGAAGGAGCTTTTTTACATAAATTTTTGTGGAATTTTCCTTTATTTTCGAATTTGACTTTTTAACTAGATTTTGTTTAATTGAGTTGAAAAAAATTTGAAATTTTTTTCTTGAATTTACATCTTCGAGTAAATCAATTTTTGAAATTTTAATATCCTTATTAAGCTGAACACGATATACATCGGATGGTCCACAATGCCTCCCGCTACTGTCGTCACCAATATTTTGCACATATGATACTGAAGGATAAAGTGTCAACATTTCCTTTAAGAATACACTCATCGACCACCTTATGGCCCAAGAACTATTTTTGCCCCGAATTTGATTTTTCAACATTCTGACATATCCATAACTATTGTTAAAATCAACTTCTTTTTTTAAATTTTTCCTATTGATTTCCTTAAGAAGTTTCTTTCCATCCGGTTCAAAATGTCTCCAGGCACGGTCCCAGGTTGCCCAACCCCAACAATCGGCCCCTTTAATGAAAAAGGTATCAGGGAGATTGTTTATCGGAAAAACATATCCATGAATTGAAGCGACTTTATCTTCATCTTTATAGATTTCCAAAGCCTCATTCATAAATTTCAAAAACATGGGGCTTGTTACAAGGTCATCCTCCAACACAATTATTTTTCCATATTTATTTACAATATCTGTAACTCCATCGATGATTGAATTTGCGAGTCCCCAATTTTTTTCTCTTTCAAGGATCGTAATTTTCCTGAATCCTTTAATTGTATGAATATAATTTCTAACCTCATTTACCTTTTTTACGCTATTTTCGTTTGCAGGGGCATCTGAATAAATAAAAAGTTCACTCTCGTTTGCCAGTTCATTTTGCTGCAATGCTTTAACCGTTTGCATTGTGTGCAAAGGACGGTTATAAACAAAAAGAACAATAGGAGCCAACTTCATGCTAAATAGTTAAAGTTTTTATACGACAATCTTTGATTTCAAATGCATAGCATTCCCAATTATGATTATATAATCGCATCTTCTTTCACGCTTGTAACTTTAGATGCTGAAATAAATTTCCAAATACCATAAGCAAGCAAAGAAAAAACTGACAAGAGTAATAAGTAAGATGAATATTTATTAATTGCATTTCCCAGAATATAGGATCTGGGTTCAAACTTAAACACTATGGTATGATTGCCAGCCGGAATAACAAGCGATCTGAATAAATAATTAGCCCTTAAATAATCCACAGGTTTATCATCAATATATACATGCCATCCTTTGGGATAATATATCTCTGAAAATACTGCCAGCATATTGGCATTTGAGCTCGACTTATAGGTTAAGATATGCGGTTTATAATTTTCCAGTTTGATCGAAGCCATTGGGTCAAATCCTAAATTTCCCAATTCCATCCCTTTAAACTCAATATTTACGGCTGCATCTTCTCGTGGGTTTACGCTTGTCATAGCCGCAAATTCATCATTTGCATTTTCGACCCATTTTATATTTTTAACAAACCAGGCATTGCCCATTGCATCCCTATTAAGGAAAGCAGACTGATCAGGATTTGTTATAATGTACTTTGTATTTAACATGTTTAACAAGCTGTAAGAATCACGATTTTGCCCGGATTGGACATTTCTTCCGAAATTTACAATTTGTTGTTCAAGTACCCTGCTATCGATCAAATCCTGATAACGCCTTAATTTAGCAGGGCTGTATCCGCTTAATGATTTATGATAATAAGATGTTAATGCATCCGAAAAGTTGATACCTCCCGATAAGTTTAAAACCCGATAGTTGGTGGTTAAATTCAATGCCAATAAAGGTGGACTCTCATTATTTTTTAAAATCGGGGCATCTTTATACGTAGCAAGAAATGACTCAACTCCGGATTTAACCACCGGTGAAAGTGTTTCAATGTTATAAATTGACAAATCGGCTTTTGTTGGCGCAAAAGATGCTTCGGTAGAACGAACCGTTTTAAAATCCTTATATGAAACATACCTTGTATCAACCAAAGCTAAATCCAACAACATGAGAATTAACATTGAAGTACCCAGTAATAATTTTTTGAGTTTTTTGGTATGATATAGCCACAATACACCAGCACCGGCAATTATGAAGAAAAAAGAACGGATTGCATCAATCCTTAACATTGATTTACGGTCAATCATCAATGCATTAACAAACTCAGGGTTGTTCGCATAATTAGCATCGATCGGGCCTGTAAAACTTCCTGCTAATCCGGGAAACAAAGCAAAAATTAAGGCAATACCACCAACGATTGCAAATGCCCACTTAATTGCAAACAGAAATTTCTTTTTATTATAATCTTTAAATAATTCGTTTAAAGCAAGTATCCCAAAAAAAGGAATCGTATATTGAATAATGATAAGAATGGTAGTGACTGCCCTAAATTTATTATATAACGGAAAATAGTTGAAAATAAATCGGTTAAAAATATCAAAATGATAACCCCAGGCTAAAATCAATGCAAATAAAGAAATACTTAATATCCACCATTTTTCTTTGTTCTGAAGGAAAAACATTGCAAATACAAACAAGAAAACAGCCAATGCTCCCATGTATGCAGGGCCTTCAGTAGATGGCTGAGGCCCCCAATATAAAGGCAATTGCTTAATTACCTGGTTGGCTTGTGCCCGATTACTCTGGCTATAAAGTTTATAAACTTCTGATTTTTCAGAAAGCTCTCCGACCGTGCTGCCCCCTCTAAAATTGGGAATCAATAAATTAAATGACTCCCCAAGGCCATAACTCCACTGTGTGGCATATTCAAAGTCCAATCCATCTGCTTTAGCTGCTTGTCCGGAAGCGGTATTTGCAGATAAAATTGTGTTGCCCCGAGCAGAAAACCGGGTATATTCACGGGTAGTCCATATCGAACTGATATTTGTTAAGCCGGCCAATAATGCAGCAACGAATAAAATGGCTGTTATTTTCAAAAAGTCAATGAGAGTTTTAGTCTTTAAAGCCATTATTAAATAATGTATCCCAATCGCGACAACAATAAGTATGTTATAATAAACTATTTGATAATGTCCCGATGCAATTTCCATGGCAAGAAATAATGCCATAACTATTGCACCTATGATCACTTTTCGCTCTTTGTAAGCCAGGTAAATCCCGGCGATAACTCCCGGCATATATGCCAAACCAATTACCTTGGTTACATGGCCCGCACCAATAATTATGATAAAATAGGATGAGAAAGCATAAGCTACACTGCCAACTATACTGAGCCATGGATTTACGCCATAACAAATCAATAATAGATAAAACGATATCATGGCAATAAAAAGATAAGCTATTGGCCCATCGCCGGTAAAAAAGTTAATGAATTGCGTTATAATATACAAGGGTGCCTCACCTTTTATCCAAATCGTATAAGCCGGCATTCCACCAAAGGCTGAATTCGTCCATGCACAATCATCACCGGTAAGCGACACATAAGGTATGATTTCACCCTGTTGGCTTTTTGCCGTAATATTATCTGTTCCGTGCAATACTTTACCTTGACTTGCAGGTAGAAAATAAATGTATGAAATAATCAGAAAAGCAACAATTGCTATGATGTGAGGTAGAACTGTTTTTAATATATTTTTTTTCTGCATCGCTATAAATATTTCGTTCTGAATAATGGAACAATTTTTAATTTAAGTAAAACATTATCAAAGATAAAGAAGATGTGAGAAAGCAAACATTGAAATATTCCGAAATGCGTGTTCAGGATATGGATCCTGTCGAGCCAGCTCTTTATCAAATTTTGATTCGAAAACCCTCCTTCAGTGAAATTTGAGATTATCGTTTTTGTAAAAATAATTTGTTTTGAGGCTTTCAAGGATTTAATTACCCAGTCAACATCGGCTGCAAATTTATATTGCAAGTCATAAAATGGAGCGATCTCCCTTTTTACAAATATCGACTGATGACAAACAACCATTCCTCGTCTGAAACTTTTCCATGTTAAATTTTGGGGTAATTTTTTACGACGAAGCCCTAATTGTTCTCCTTCATTACCAAGAATCAATGTTTCTCCATAAAATATTTCAGCTGAAGGATACTTTTCAAATGGGATTTTTTCAAGAGTATCAATTTCATTAAAAGAATCGCCTGCATTTAAGAACAACAGATAATCACCTTTTGCCAAACCAATTCCTTTATTCATGGCATCATAGATTCCATTATCCGGCTCACTGATCCAATGAGCAATTGATTTTTCAAATTTTTTTATTACCCTAATTGTTGAATCTGTTGAACCACCATCAATGATGATAAGTTCATAAATTTTAGCAGACTGTTCAAAAATACTCTTGAGTGTCCCTTCAAGGATATCTCCGCAGTTATATGTTACGGTAATTATACTAACTTTTGGAATCATCAATTATGACTATCTTTTATTTTGTAAACTAATAAGCATTTTAATTCCTTCTTCTAAACCAATTTTATGCTTCCAACCAAGTTTCCATAACTGAGAAGGATCTGTGACCTTTCGCATGGTCCCATCCGGCTTATCAGGATTAAATTGAAAACTGCCTTTAAAACTTATTTGTTTCTTAATCAGTTCGGCCAATTCTTTAATGGTGATTTCTTCACCGGTACCTATATTAACATGTGTGTTTCGAATTTCTTTCGGCTGATCCGCCATTTGAGGGATTAAATCGTTAAAGTTTATATTCTTCATAATATGTACACATGCATCGGCCATCTCCTCACTCCGCATAAACTCTCGCTTTGGGGCACCTGTACCCCAAATTTCAACTACCACTTTCTCCCTTTCCCGATCTAGTTTAATACCATATTTAATGAGTACCGTAAGTATATCCTCTTGATTAGCTTCTCCATCAATTCCTTCGATGGGATTATTGGTTAAATCTTTCCGAATGGATTTCCAATCATCATTTTCAAGAAATTTTCCGAGCATAACCTTTCGAACTAATGCAGGCAATACATGTGATTTTTCTAAATCAAAATTATCATTCGGACCATACAAATTTGTAGGCATCACCGAGATAAAATTTGTACCATATTGCAAATTATAACTCTCGCACATTTTAATCCCGGCAATTTTAGCTATGGCATAGGGTTCATTGGTATACTCAAGTGGCCCAGTCAATAGTTCTGATTCTTTCATGGGCTGATGCGAATCTTTTGGATAGATGCATGTACTTCCCAGAAAAAGTAATTTTTTAACACCATACTTCCAGGAGTTATGGATCACGTTATTCTGAATCATCAGATTTTCATAAATAAAATCTGCACGATAAGTATTGTTCGCCGCGATTCCCCCAACTTTTGCGGCAGCTAAAAACACATATTCAGGTTTTTCTGCCATAAAAAACGCTTCAGTAGCAGCTTGATCCAATAAATTTAATTCGCCATAATTCCGGAAAATGATATTAGAATACCCTTTTGTTTTCAAATTTTTTAATATGGCTGACCCAACCAATCCATTATGCCCGGCAATATATATTTTAGCATCCTTCTGCATTACTCATACTGGTTTAAAGTTTTATATCCGCCTTCGGATATATATTTTTCCCGTTTCATTAACTCGAGATCTGATAGTGCCATATCTTTTATTAAGTCTTCCAAACTAAATTTTGGTTTCCAGCCAAGTTTAGAATTAGCTTTAGTTGGGTCGCCCAATAATAATTCTACTTCTGCAGGCCTGAAATATTTAGGGTCAACTTCAATAACTTTTGTGCCTGCTTTTATTTTAAAATCATTGTTAATTACTTTTTTAACAAAACCACACTCTTTTTCATTCTTTCCGACAAAATCAATTTCAATGCCTAATTGGGCAAATGCCAAATAAACAAACTTCCTGACTTCGGTCGTAACTCCGGTTGCAATAACATAATCATCAGGCTGATCTTGTTGGAGCATCAAATACATAGCCTCAACAAAGTCCCTTGCATGGCCCCAATCTCTTTTTGCCGATAGATTCCCAAGATAAAGTTTCTCTTGCAAGCCGAGTGCTATCCGCGCAGCAGCCATTGTAATTTTCCTTGTGACAAAAGTTTCACCTCTTATGGGCGACTCATGATTAAATAAAATCCCATTACTGGCATGCAATCCGTATGCTTCACGATAGTTAACCGTTATCCAATAGGCATAAAGCTTTGCTGCCGCATAAGGCGATCTTGGATAAAATGGCGTATTTTCAGATTGGGGAATTTCCTGAACTTTGCCATAAAGTTCGGAAGTAGATGCCTGATAAAATCTGGTTTTTTGGGTCAATCCCAACAATTTAATTGCTTCTAATATTCTAAGAGTTCCTAATCCATCAGTATTTGCGGTATACTCCGGTGTTTCAAAACTAACCTGCACATGCGATTGTGCGGCCAAATTATAAATTTCATCCGGTTGCACCTGCTGTATTATTCTAATTAAATTCGCAGCATCTGTCATATCGCCGTAATGCAGAATAAAATTTTGATTTTTTATATGTGGGTCTTGATAGAGATGGTCAATGCGCTGTGTGTTAAACAATGAACTTCTTCTTTTTATTCCATGCACTATGTAACCTTTCTGAAGAAGAAATTCTGCAAGATAAGCCCCATCCTGACCTGTTATTCCTGTAATTAGTGCAATTTTATTCATATTTCGAGTTCTTTCGTTAATTTTATCATCATTCATTATACTTGCCTGTTTACAAGAGGATTTATTTAGCAGTCAGCAGCTAAATTATTTACGAATCCTGAATAAGTTTTGCTTTCAAATGATGCTTTTTCCCTGATACTATTCCTAACTTGAAAACCTTCTATGTTAATTTAAGGTATAGGATCATCAATAGATTTATATTATTTAACAGCACCTTCGAAACAAACTCATATAAATATATCAAGCATATTGAGCATGTCAAAGTTAAAAAAAACTACCGACTTATATCATTACATTTTAGGATGATTCTTCTTTATTTCTTGAATGCTTCCAACGCTTAATTTCGAAATAGCAATATCCTAAAAAAATCAAAATCATTAAAGAAGAGCTGGCATAGGAAATTTTATTACCAATAGTGTAAGACTTTGGTTCAAATTTGAATTCTACAACATGGTCTCCTTCCGGAATAACCATTGCGCGTAATACATAGTTTGCCCTGAAGTAATCTGCCTTCTCACCATCGATGTATGCATTCCAACCTTTATCATAGTATATTTCAGAAAAAACGGTAAACTGTTCTGAACTAGCATTATAAGAATATTTCAGATAGTTTGGTTGGTTTTCGACCATTACAATTCTGTTCTTTGACTCACTTGAAAATGATTTATCAACTATATAATCTTCAAAATCTTTGTCTACAATGGCAATTGTCTTCGGATCTACTAGTCTCAAAGTAGCTAATTCTTCATCAGGATTATTAACAATATGATAGTTATTTACAAACCAAGCATTCCCCATTGCATATTTATTTTTAATAGGGGGAATATTTAAGTCATTAATAAGATATCTGGTGTTTAACATATTTAAAACGCTCATTTTCAAAAGAATTGAGTCAGATAAATAACCTAATCTTAGCCCATTACTTATTTGCATTAATTCCCGGTTGATACAACAATCAATAAGTTCCTGGTATCGTCCTAATTTTGCGGCGTGATAACCACCAACATTTTGGTGATAATAGGATGCACGAGCATCCGTAAAAGGATCTTTCAATTGTAAAACCCTAAAACTTATATCCTGATCCTTCAATATCTCATTATCCGCCAATGTTTTTGGAAAAGGATTCTGGGTTTCGCGTTTAGAAGAAAAATTACTTTCATTAAAGTATCTTTTATCAACAGCCCAAAGATCAATAATAATGAGTGTTCCTAACAAAAATATTAAACCGTTAGATTTTATTTTATTCAGATACCATAAATAGATAGATCCGGCTGCTAAAACAATAAAAACAAAGGATCGAAATGCATCCGCTTGAAGCATATTTTTACGATCAATCACAATACTATCGAGCAGCCAATCCGGATTGATTCTCAAATCATTAATTCCCGTGAAGTCTCCGGATATTGCCGGAAACAACGCATACAACAAAGCGAAACCTCCGGTGATAATCAATGAAGATACTGTGCTTTCAAAAATATCTTTCTTTTTAACCTGACCACTTAAAATTCTGTTCAAACCAATAAACCCAAGTAATGGCATAGTAAATCCAGCGATTACTAATATCATATCGGGAGCTCTAAATTTACTATAAAGAGGCAGATAATCGAGTAAGAAATCAGATAGGCCCAAAACGTTTTTACCCCAGGCTAATACGATAGAAATAACTGTTGCTATTAAGAGCCACCATAGATATGGACCCCGAACTATAAATAACCCAAGTACAAATAAAAACACTACAATTGCACCTATATAGACAGGCCCATAAGTAATTGGCTTATCGCCATAATAATAAGAAATACTTTGACCACTTCTCTGACTTTGACGTGCCTTTTCAATATTTTGCCTTGTCTTTTTGAATACTTCAGAATTTGTACCTGGGATCAATAAACTTGAACCTCCTTTGAAACTTGGGATTAAAAGTGTTAAGGTTTCATCGATGCCTTGACTATGCTCAAATACATAATCTCTATCCAGACCTCTAGTTTTATTTGCATCTTCAGCTAATAATTCGGATTGTCCACGAATGGTCTGCTTAGAATATTCCCAAGTAGTATATAATCTAGAGAAATTCATCCCTATAGCGAGTATAATACCCAAAAGCAAAACCCCAACATTAGCTGCGAAATTTAAAATCCTTTTATTTTTAATCGCATAAATAATTTCGACTAATCCATAGAGGATCACTAAAATTAAAGTATAATATGTTATTTGATAATGATTTGAATGCAATTGAAGGGATAATGCAACTGTGAATAAGAGTGAACCCGAAATTTTCCTGCCCTCAAAAGTCATGATTATCCCTGCAATAACAGGAGCCATATACCCTATCGCATAAGCTTTCGTATTATGTCCGACACCAATAATAATTAACAGGTAGGTAGAAAATCCATATGCGATGGCACCTGCAAGACTCTGCCATTTATTTATCCCAAGTGTTAGTAATAAAAAATAATAACCAATTATATATAAGATTAACATTCCAACGGGATGAAATAGGCTACGGTATATACTATTAATTTGAGAACTTATATTTCCGGGATATTTTGCCGAAATCATATAAGCAGGCATTCCACCGAACATACTATTTGTCCATAAAGGTTCTTCACCGGTCTTGTCTCTGAAATCGCTCACCGATTTGGACATAGCTCGCCATTGGGTTATGTCAGATTGCTGAATTTTTTTTCCTTCAAAAACAGGAGAGAAATATATTGCTGACAGAACAATGATGAACAGCATAATAAAAACATGCATCATTTTACCCCATATTTCGGCATTCTTCTTTACCATATATTAAAAGTTTAATAAGCATTGATTTAACGAAGATAAAAATTTATTTCTGCTTTGAATCAGTCAAAACTAATAATTGTTCAATCCGAAAGATTTCCTATTTTTGATTAGCTTAACAATCATTTAATTCATCTCAAAATGATACTATGGGGATAATTACCAAACAAGGTATTAAAGGAACAATCTGGTCCTATTTAGGATTAATTATTGGTTATTTAAACCTTGGCATTATAATGCCTCATGTTTTTTCACCTGGTAAAATTGGGCTCATTCATCTCTTTGTTGCAACTTCAACCATATTTTCACAGTTCTCATCTCTTGGATTCAATAGTGTTACTAATCGTATGTTCCCCTATTTTAGGGACAGAATGAATAAACACAATGGCTTTCTTTTTTTGGCTATTTCTATCACACTGATTGGATTCACATTAGCTACAGTAGCTTTTTTTATTCTAAAACCACATATCATTGAAGCCAACATACAAACATCTCCAATTATTGTGGAATATATCATGTTGTTGTTACCCTTGATTTTTTTCAAGTTAATGTACTCTCTTTTTAATACATACAACAGGGTCTTATTAGATTCAGTTACCGGGGTTTTTTGGTCTGAATTTGTTCACAGAATTGTTAATTTACTCCTAATTATTGGAGTTGCATTGGATTTGTTCAATTTCAGGCAGTTCTTCTTTGGATACATTGTGTCAATTTGTATGCCGGTAATTCCCATAATTTTTGTTTTAATAAAAAGAGGCGATTTCAGTTTGAAGCCTAATCTAGGTTATGTAAAAAAGTATACGAAGGAGATGATTTCGATATCGGCATACGGAATGTTTAACGGCTTTAGCGGACAATTGACTTCAAATATTGATAAACTTCTGGTGCATCATTACCTCTCTTTACAATCACTCGGGATATTCAGTGTATGTTCATTATTCGCCAAAGTGATATCTATACCGGGACATTCGGTGTCTTCAATCTCAACCGGACTAATTGCTCAATCATGGAAGGAAAATAATGTAAAACATATTCAAGAAATTTATTACAAGGCAAGTATAACCCAAATGGTGGTTGGCTCAATCCTATTTATTGGGCTTTTGATTAATATTGATACCATATTTCAAATCCTTCCTGCTGCTTATTCTAAAGGCAAATGGGTTATTATTATTTATGCATTTGGAGTACTTGTGAGTACAGTAAATAGCATGAATGGTACCATTATTTCAACATCCGCACGTTACAAAGCATTATCATACTTTGTTATTTTAACATTTGCTATTTCTATTATTTCAAGTGTTCTTCTAATACCTCCTTTTGGGATTATTGGTGCAGCTATTGCAACATCACTAACCTATATCATCATAAATGCGGCAAAATTTTTATTTATTAAAATCAATTTTGGAATGAATTGCTTCGGGAAAAAGCATTTAATAGTACTTTTTATCGCGATTCCTTTGGTTCTTCTTGGAAATGTGCTTTCAGGTTTTGATAATTGGATCATCAACTTTGTTTTTAAAAGCAGTATAATTAGCGCAATATATATCGCATTAATATGGAAACTTAATGTTTCTGAAGACATAACTAAGCTCCTTAATGTAGCATGGCAATCCGTTTTGAAGCTAAAAAAATAAGCTTTAGGCTTTAAATCTTTAAAAAAAATAGTTTCTGCTAAATTAAACGATATGAAGGAACATTATTTGATTGATATAATAGCAGTATTAAAAGCAGTAGAAAATTGCCATAATGTTCGCCAGAGAAATAAAATTGTTAAACTACGAGTTTTTGACAAGTTTGTTTATCATGGGCTCATTTTTTAAAATATCAATACTGTGCTAATTATTTTCATATCTTTTGTTTGTATTATTTAAGTAATTATAATAACAATTTATGGCAAAAAATATTTTCCCCGTATTTGATCAACTTCTAACCAGAAATGACAAGGAAAGAATTCTAAACCAAAGATCTAAGGTGATATGGTTAGTTGGCTTATCCGGGTCAGGAAAAACTACGATTGCAAGAGGGGTCGAAATTGAATTAAACAAACTTGGATTTCTTACACAAATTTTAGATGGAGATAACATACGTTCAGGATTGAGTAAAGATTTGGGATTTTCAGAATCAGACCGAAAAGAAAATATCCGGAGAATTGCAGAAGTCTCAAAAATATTGTTGAATAGTGGAATCATTTGCTTAAACGGATTCATTGCACCTACAAAAGAAATAAGAAAGATGGCTTATGAAATTATAGGGAGAAATGATGTTCTTGATGTTTTCATTAATGCGCCAATAGAGGTTTGTGAGCAAAGAGATGTAAAAGGATTATATATGAAAGCCCGAATGGGTTTGATAAAAGACTTTACCGGGATAAATTCACCATTTGAATATCCAGAAAATCCAGATCTGGAAATTAGAACTGACTTACTATCAATTGAAGAGTCTGTAAATAAATGCTTAGAATTTATTCTCCCAAATATTACCTTGGCAGAAAAGAATTAAAATCCAAACTTTTATTAAAAGTGAATTTGAACGTTTAAATAGTCAATAAAAAGTGTACTAACATTAAGGTGATCTTAGAGAATGTTCCCAATAAATCATAAATTTATACTATTATGGAAACAAGGAAGAAACAATCCACGTCTAAATACAATAAAGAGATTAGGAGAAAAGCCAGACAGTACATATGCTAACTGGTAATGTACCTTTAAAAGAAAAGAAATAAAAAATAACTAATTTTATATTTGAAGGATACGCTAGGCTATGAAAGTTTTTTATTTTATCAAATATTTTGAAAATGGGTTCAATGCCTATTTTGAGAAGATTAATAATTGTATTGCTACTTTTACCTTTGATTTAGAGGATAGTATTCATGATTTCAATGACCAGAATAGGAGTCGCCTCCTTAAAGAAAAGTACAGAGAGATCCTTAAAAACGTATTGAATCAGAATCTCAATATACATCATTATCATTCTATTGCAATAAGGATAAATAATCCTTTAATAAAGGAATTTTCAAAAGATATAAAGCTTCTAAAAGAAATAAATGGTATTCACTGGGACACAATAATAATTCCCAAGGTCGAAAACATAAATCAAATTAAAATCACCTTGCTGGAACTCAAAAAGAATCAAGTCAAATTTCAGAATATTGCAATCTTTATAGAAACTAAAAATGGGATGTCTGCATTAAAAGAAATAATTTTCAACAATATTCCTGAATTAAAATATGTAATCTTTGGACATGCTGATTACAATTTAGATAACAGAATTTTCCCATTTATTCATCAGTCGGAATCGCAATACTGGAGTTGGGTCGAGAAAATGTTTATTGATCTTGTAGATTCAAATATTATTTTTATTAATTCTCCTTGTCTATTTTTGGATGATAATGATCTTTTTAATTTTAACCTTAAAAAGCTTAGTGATATCTTTAAAGTAAGATTTGGTCAAATGACACTGACCTTGAGACAAACCTCCATGTGTAATAACTTTAAGGAAAGAGATTTTGGTTCATTGAAATACCCCTACATAAAGAGTGTTGATAAAGTTGAATTTGCTTTGGAGTTAATTAAAGAAGACAGCATGAAAAAATCTGATAAGAGCTTTTCTATCAATGGTTATAACAATTTTATATGTCCGCAAGAAGTTGTAATGGCCAGATTATTTTTAGGATATTAACATTTTATTTAGTGGGAAAGACAAATATTCTGATAGTTAGCGGTTGTATGGCAATTCAGGCCTACAAAGGAAATTTACAGCCGGAGGATTTATATCATAGCATTTTAAAGGAAACCTTTCTGAAAGAGTATCATAAATTGCTAAATTTTGAAATAATTAATTATAATGAATTGCATCTCTGTTATGAAAATATTATAGAAAGTTTTGAATCTAAACCGGCGAACATAATAATATTTCAGGTTCGGGGCCATTATTACCTAAATATGGTTAACTTTTTTAAAACATATAAAACTATTGAACGGGTTAATTTAACAAAAAAAGGGCAACAGGTTACCATACAAAAAAGTCCATATTTTCTTCAGGATCCAAAGAACAAACTGAGACACGGAAATAATTTTGCGAGCATTTATATTTACAAACAAATGTCTTTTATAAAACGTAAATTAGTAAGACCAATAGGTTATTTCCTGGGGTATTTATTTGGAGCTGAGAACTTTGCAAAAATAACATACGCAAAACTAATAACCAATACATTACAGTATGCTGAATACAAAAAAGTTCCTGTTCTTTTTTTAGGAGTAACATCTCGGCCAGATTGCAAAGTTGCGAACCTATTTGCAAAGCGTTTAAATAGATACGCCGAAAAATTGATAACTTCTTTGGGGGGAACCTATATAGATATTTTTGGTAAATACACAACAAAGAATGAGTGTAAATTTGTTAATAACAAAAGTGACAGAGTTAGTTTGAATAATATTGGACATAGGGAAGTTGCTGAGAAATTTACTAAATATATTGAGAAATTAATTATACCGCCTAATTTAGATAAATCCGGTATTGATGACCCCTACTCGGATGATACTACCAACTTCAGGAATAATGATACAAAGAACTCAAATAGCTGACAATTTTACAGGTTTTTCTATAACTTTCACCATTTTATTCAACTCTGTAAGAGATTTGGACGAAATCGCTATCATAAATTATTTTGGATTTGTCAGCTGGATTTTGGTTGTTTAGCATCAGCGTCACGTCTTAAAAGTGAGAATTCAATTTTTATCAAAGGGATTTATATCATAATTAAACATTTCAAAGGACTATCTCATAAAGGGTGTAAATAGAAAATATCGGGGGTTGCAACCCCCGATATTTTTTTGTTAACTTTAAAATTTACACATTATGTGACGTCCTCCCATTATTCGACACATGATAAAATAGAGAAATTAAGCGTATTTTTCATATTACCATGTACGTGATTCGGAGTTAAATTATTCAAAGAACTATGAGGTCGAAACTCATTATATTTCTTTCTCCACTGTTCAATTTTTTCTCTTGCATCCAACAAAGATAAGAACCAATTTGTATTTAAACATTCATCCCTGAAACTTCCGTTAAAATATTCAATAAATGGGTTATCCGTTGATTTTCCCGGTCTTGAAAAGTCCAATACTACATTGTTGTCGTATGACAATTTAGAATAAATTACCCAAGAATTTATTTGATAAAAAAGGCAATGATTTAAGATTTATTTTTCCATGGCATTTTGTGTATGATTTTCTCTGATCCAATGAAGTTGCATACCTTAATCGCTGCATCAGGTTCTTGCACATTAATCACAAGTAATTTTCCCGGTCTATCTTTAAAATAATCAATTACTGACGAATTATAATCAATATACTTCTTTTTCATAATTTCCTTATTATAAATATCGTTTTCAGGAGTTTCCCATATCTGGGTTCGTTCCCACATCCAGCCTGGATAAACATATTCAGCAATTTGTAATTGTTCCTTCGTTGGAATTTGTCCGTTACCAAATAATTTGGAGTGAAAGGATGTCAAAGATATGTACCACTCATCCGGCGAATTACGAATTGTCAAGATAAACTTGCTATCAGGAAATTCCTTATCCATTATTTTAAATGTGTTTGGGAGGCTAAATGGTATGTCCTGAAAAGCTTCTCCATTATATTTTACGTAGCGGATGATTCTTCTATAATCACCTCTAATCCAATCTTTAAGTAATAATTCTGCTGGTCTTTGAGGCCCCACCCTTAATCCTATTTGCCTAAAAAGCTCTGCCATACTTGTTGTTCCGGTTTTATTATTTCCGATGCAAAAAAATTTTTGACTGTTTACATAAAGAACAGAACAGATTATCCTAAAACCAACTGATTTAATTTTTTTAAATATTTTTAGCATTTTATGTTTTATATATTGTAATCATACTGGAGTTGAGAATAAAAATACAGAATTTATTGGAATTGACGTTTCTATGGTAACTGTAATATTTGATATTTAGCATCCTCCCTTAGATCATCCTAAATTAAGAGAATAATTAAAATTTGGTTAAAGAACAATCAAAACATTTGAGAAGATGTTCAAGCCGCATGATGGAATTATAGTGTTGTAATCGTCAACAACTAGCTCAAGAAGTTAATTATAACAAACTTGTAATTTTTCTTATAAATTCGATGTCAATCAAACAATTTTCGCTAAAAAACTTATCTTTGATCAAGAATATGAAAAATTCCTTAACCCCTATTTTCGTATCTCAACCTTCTTTGCCTGACTTAGAAGAACTTCTTCCATATCTAGAAGAGATATGGAAGAGTAAACGATTAACAAATTTTGGTCCGTTTCATAAGCAATTTGAAACTGAGCTAGCAAAATTTTTAGGTGTTCCGTACATCTCAATTTTTACAAATGGAACATTAGCCTTGTTGACAGCATTGAAAGCACTAGACATCAAAGGAGAAGTCATTACAACTCCTTACAGTTTTGTTGCAACAACACATAGTTTAAGATGGAACAACATAAAGCCTGTTTTCATCGATATTGAATCTGATTATTGCACTATGGATCCTGAAAAAATTGAAGCCGCAATAACCTCAGAAACAACAGCCATACTTCCAGTACATGTTTATGGCAACCCGTGCAAAGTGGAACAAATTAAAGAGATTGCTGCTAAATACGGATTAAAGGTTATATATGATGCTGCGCATGCCTTTGGTGTAAATTACAAAGGGCAAAGCATCTGCAATTTTGGCGATCTTTCAATATTAAGCTTCCATGCAACCAAGGTATTTAATACTTTTGAGGGTGGAGCTATCGTTTGTCATGATGCCCAGACTAAAGTGAGAATTGACCACTTAACAAATTTTGGGTTTAAAGACGAAACAACAGTAATTGCTACTGGAATTAATTCAAAAATGAATGAAATACAGGCAGCGATCGGTATATTGCAACTAAAAAAACACAAAGATAATATTTTACAACGAAAAATAATTTCTGAAAACTATCGAAAAAAACTGAAACAATGCAAAGGAATTTCAACCTTAGCCCAACCTACTGATACCATAAGTAATTATGCATATTTTCCAATTTTTATAAATGAAAAAGATTATGGAATATCTCGCGACGCTCTTTACGAAAAATTAAAACAAAATGGGATATTTGGCAGGCGCTATTTCTATCCTTTAATAAGTAATTTTCCAATTTATAACGATTTAGATTCTTCAAAACCTGAAAATTTGAAGGTGGCTACCCTAAAGGCTGACTCTGTTATATGCTTACCAATCTTCCCCTTAATGAAACCTGAAAGTTTTGATAGAATTATTCGTACTATTATTGAACATTAGATGATGAAATCACAGATAAAGAACTGCTATATGCCTGTTTTTTTTTATAATGTTATGTATGAATAAAGATGATTTAACCTGATAAAATATGGACTCAAATAAAATTATTGTAATAGGAGCTGGTTTATATTCGGAGGAAATAACTGATCTGATCCAAACATCATTCACTGGCGAGATTATGGCTTTCATAGAAGGTGTTAATCGAGAAAATTGTGGTGTAAATGAAAATGGGGTACCAGTTATATGGATTGATGAGATGAATGATTTAAATTTGTCACATAAATGTATCTGTGCGATCGGCTCACCTAAGCGAAAAAATTTAATCGAGCTTGTTAAATTAAAAGGTTTTGGTTTTACTTCATTAATCCATCCGTCTGCTCAAATATTTCCTTCAGCATTTATATCGATGGGTTCAATAATTGGAGCTGGTACCGTGATTTCGACAAAAACTAAGATTGGAGAGCATGTGATCATAAACAGAGGATGCCTTATCGGTCACCATGTTTGCATTGAAAACTATGTTACTCTTTCTCCGGGAGTAAATATTGCAGGTAAAGTTACGATTAAAGAATGTGCATATATAGGGATGGGAGCTATCATACTGGATGGAATATCCATAGGAGCAAATTCTGTAATCGGTGCTGGCGCATTAGTCACAAAAGAAGTACCCGATAATGTTCAGGTGATGGGGATTCCGGCAAGAATTACCAAAATATTTTAATTTTATAAACAGTAACTTTATATTAACTATGAACCTTATTATCAACTTCACACCCACTGGAATGATTCCTACCAAGGAATTAACCCCACATGTACCAATTTCTGTCACAGAAATTATCGAAAATGTACACGAGGCTATTGAAATAGGAATCTCAATGGTTCATTTGCATGCAAGAGATGAAAAAACAGGAGAACCTACCTATAAAAAAAAGGTGTATGGAAAGATTATTGAAGGCATTAGAAAATATTCTAAAGAACTAGTCATATGCGTATCTCTAAGTGGCAGGGGAATTAAAGAATTTGTTCATCGTGCTTCTCCCCTGCAATTGGAAAACGATTTAAAACCTGATATGGGAAGTCTTACACTCAGCTCCCTGAATTTTAATAGTATGGAGAGTATGAATTCCCCAGAGATGATCAAGAAATTGGCTGAGGAAATGAAAAATAAAGGAATATTAGCTGAACTGGAGGCTTTTGATGCAGGTATGATCAATTACGCAAAATACCTGGAAAGAAAGGGTTTACTTCAACCTCCTCATTATTTTAACCTATTATTAGGTAATATTGCTTGTGCACAAGCAGATTTGCTTCATGCAGGCCTCATGGTACGTGATTTACCCAAAGGTTCGGTTTGGAGTTTTGGAGGAATTGGTGACACTCAGTTAATGATGAACTCTCTTGCTGTTGCTTCGGGTGGTGGAGTTAGAGTAGGATTGGAAGACAATATTTTTTATGATATTAAACGAACTCGTCTTGCAAAAAACAGCGAATTAATTAATCGGATTCATACCCTGGCAGAAGCCAATGAAAGAAAGATAATGCAACCATCAGAACTTAGGAAAATCTTGGGTCTGAATCCTGGATTTGGATTCTATGGAAAAGATTTTAGTCGAAGTTAATTAAAGGTAATATTGGCATCAAGTATTATCAAAGTATGACTCAGTAATATTTTAAATATTCAAATTAATATGCATACGAAATTTCCCAAAATAAGTATTATAGTCCCGGTATATAATAGTGAAAATTTTATTGCAAAGTGCATTCATTCAATCTTAAATCAAAGCTTTAAAGAAATTGAAGTTATTGCCATAAACGATTGCTCAACCGATCAATCACAGAAGATTCTGGAAGATTTGGCAGCTAAAGATAATCGACTTAGAATAATTAATAACAAAACCAACATTGGAGGTGGAGGTTCAAGAAACATAGGAATTAGTTCAGCTAAAGGGACTTACCTTATGTTTGTAGATCATGATGATTGGCTAAATCTAGATGCCTGTGAAGTATTATATAATATTGCTTATTCGAACGATTTAGACATCTTAGAGGCCACACATATTCACGACTCAAAAAGTTCTGGCATAAATACAAGAACCCTTGAAAAGCAAATAGAAACTCCAAAGGTGTATTCAGGTGCTGAATATATTAGTAAATATCCTTTTAACCCAATCATTTGGAACCGTATTTGGAAAAGAGCATTTATGATTGAGAATCAAATTTACTGTCTCTCTGGGAATCAATTCAGCGACAGCACATTGTCAATACAAGGCTTGATATATGCCAAAAGGATTTCTAAAATTGAATTCCCATTTTATCATTATTTTAAAGGGAACAAGTTCTCTGTCATGAATAAACCAATAAACGATGAATCATTAATAGACAAATTAATTTTATCTGACTTCTATCTTAACCTATATCGCGACAATGACTCTTCGGAATTAGATGGTCCAATAAGAAAAGTTATATCAGGACGAATACAGACTCATTTAAGTTATTTAAGAAGATATCAAGGGAAGAATAAAGACCTTCAAGAAAAATATATCGCAAAAATGGAAGAGTTCATTAGAATAGGTCAGCCCTATTTTATGACATTAAAGCAAATTCCATACCTTAAAAAATTATTAATATATCTCTCTCCCTCCACTTATATTACTGTTTTTCGATTCATTGACAAAATTAAGAGTCGACTGAATAAAGTAGTGTTGAAAAAGCATATTAAAACAGTGCAATATTGATATGAAACAATTTATAAAAAATCAGTTGCAAAAATATTTTCCTACTCTTTCCCATAAGAATATATTCCTTTATTTTCGAAAAATGAAATACGCATTATCGCAAGTACATTGTTGATCAAGAATTTTCAAATCTTAACTTTAAGACCATAAATTTACTTTAACAATCATTGCAGAGAATGAAACTCCCCGCCGCAGAGTAGCGGGGTATCAATTGGAATAGTATTTAATTTTTTCGCCACAAGCCCGCCTGCGGCCGGCAGGTGGCGGAGTACCAGCCTGCCGGCTGGCAGGTTAGTCTCATTCATCCCGATACGCTGCACTTTCGGGATTCGTTCAGCTTAGAATTTTTATAGCGCTCGCACTTATAAAAATTTAGTTTCACGAATAAATGAATAATAGATCCTCTTCAAAGAAATTATTCGGTCTTAAGCCTAAAAAACCAGATTGAAGACTTACAAGATTAAAACTTTTTATTCGTGTAAATTTCGAGACTCTTTCAAAAACTCATTATACAATTCTTCAATATAAATACTTGCCGGACGAAAATACTTAATTAACTTATCTTGACTTTCTTCTCCTTTCAATTTGAGAACCCATTTATATATTTGCATATAAACAAAAAATATTTTAGCAATAATTAGGTTATTACCTTCACAAAAATCACATTTGTTAATATATAATTTCAATATTTCATCAAAGCTAAAAGCAAAATTCCAAAAATAGTTATTCATATCCCAACCTCTAAGCGCAACGCCATATGCCCCCCAATCTATCACCCATTTCTTATCACTTTCATATTCTGAAATAATATTACTCTTGTGAAAATCATTATGACAAAAAGAATAATGGATTTCCGGAATTATATTTCTATATAGTTTTTTTGAAATTATTATTCTCTCAAGATTCTTAATTATTTCAAGCAATTCGTTATGGTCATTCTTGGACTTATTTAACAAGTATTTCATCTCAGAGAAAATATGCTCATTCATCATTCTAGTATGTAATTCGCCAGCTGCGAGCCGCTGAGTATCTAAACTTGAGCCAAATATTTCAATTAAAGGAAGAGCTTCATTGTAACTTATAGTTTCAATTATGCTGTTAATTTTTAAAATTTCTGAAATATCATTGATAGAAGATATTTTCCCTTCGATCATTTTAACTGTTAATAATGAATATTTTGAATCTACTTTTTCTATAGAATTTAAAAAATTAGGGCAAATTGTTTTCAATTTTGGATATTTTTCATAAATATTCAGATAAAAATATATCCCTTTATTTATTGATCTCATTCTCCCAGAACTATCCATTATTTTAGTTATATAGTTATATGAAGAACCATTAGCAGACTCTTTATTGTGCAATATAAAACCAAAATTAGTATTCCCACCAAAGTATTTAAAACCCGAGTCATATCCACAATTAGCAGGTAGCCCTATTCTCGATAACTGAATTAATCTATTTGTATCCGAATTCAAAAACAATACAAGTGCTTTTTTCATTAAAACTTCAGCATATTCATGATTTCCGGAACGATGTGCTAAAAAAGCATTTTTTTTAGTTAAATAAATATCGTCCTTATATTTAATTAATTCTTTTTTACCAATTTCGAATGCTTTTTCATAATTACCTGCAGAAATTTGTCTATCATAATTATAAATGTTGTTATGAAATAATTTTAACCGTAATCGATTCAAACGTCTTTTGATAATTTCTAAGAAGTATCCTTTTTGAATACTTCTTCTAATTTTATAATAACTAAACATATTTGCTTAAAAATTTCTATTTATCCAATCATCGCTGTTCACAAACATTATATATTTGCCAGTAGCCAATTCAACACATTAATTCCGAAGAGTTCCAGCTCCAATATTTTTTCATTTTGAATAATAACAAATTGATCATTCTTTTCCAAATATTGTTGAATAATTTCTACAGAATTATCGGTTGAGTAATCATCAAAAACCAATTTTTGATCTCACTTAATGTTTGATTTATTAAAGAATCAAGACAGCGATATTAATATTTTACTCTATTATAAACGGGTATAGCTAATGAAATTTTGGCTCGCTCATAAACTCTTAATTTTGTATTCTCATTTGAATCTTCGAATACAGATTAATCCCGTAAAATATGTTGCAGACTGTTCCAGGTTTTTTTTGCAACAAAGTCAAATCTAAACTCATCTATTATTGATGACATAACATGTGATTGGAATTCTCTATCGTTTATCCAACTAATTAAAATCTCGGTTAAATTATTCTCATCTTTATAACTTTGGATATATGATTTTAAGGAATCCTCAATTGGGTAAAAGCTAGGAATTAATGCGGGTTTTTTATAAATAATCATATCATTTACCCCTCCGGATATTTTTGAAAAGCCATACAATTCTTTATAAAGTTTATATCGTGTTTCTCTTACTGTCGGGATAATAAAGAAATCTGCCTGCTCAGCTATATCATTAAATATGCTTTGATCAATAAACTTTCTAAATGTTCTGATCCTTAAAAAATCCGTTTCTAATTGTTTATACTTTTTTATCATTCCCAACCCATACAATCCTGCTGGTTTACCTAACAAACATAGTTCAACCTTTATATTAAGCAGCGGAGCTATGTTTTTAAATGCATTTAAGACCTCTTGGTAATTTCTTCTTCTTTTATCAATGATCCCTGTAATTACAATTCTAATTACTGATATAGGCGATTTCCTAGCTGCTCTTTCACTTTGATATATATATGGAATTGATGATAATAATTTGTCAGGTGTCGTATATTTCTGATTAAGGACAAATTCTTTAACCACTTTATTAGGTAATAGAAAATAGTCAACCTTATTTTTTACAAATCTTGATCTGTAAACTATTTCACCCTTTAAAATTCCTCGGTGGATTAAATAAGACATGTCCTTCCATATATAAAAAATAGAAAGTTTTGGATTAATACTTCTCCTTGCATTAAAATATGCATTGGCATTATGTATCCTTAAAATTACAATTGCTTTAAAATCAAAATTCGAAAACAATTTAAAATTTGAGGCAAGCGTATTAAAAAGAATGAATTGAGATTCATTAAGAACGTCAATATTATCAAGTATTAATTTCTTTACATCACGATGACTGTCAACTTTGTAAACTATTAAATCTTCCCAATTATCAGATTTACTAATTTCAGCCCAAATATTTGAACTTGTAAAAAGACTTATATTAAAAGGAAGTGTTCGCAGTACTAATAATGAGTTTATCAATACTTCTGTATGATAATCAAATTCAACAATCGAAATATTTTTTCGAATTTCCATTAACACAGTTGGGTTTATACTCTTAGTTCATTTTATGTGTTCTAGTTTTTTATACCAAAAGTAATCACATAGTTCGGTTAGGCTTAATTCTTCGCATGACAGATTATTTGTACATTATGATATTTGCTCCATTCCTTAATGAAATAGTGCAGCGCAAACGAATTTTTTGAATCTGCAGAAACCGGGTATAATTGGGAAATAAATAAAATGTTTAGTTTAGTATTTCTATCCATTCCGAATAACATTGTTATCAATAAGTTCAACCAGTTTTTCAGTAAGTTCTGCACGCGAAAACTTACCTAGATTAAGTATTTCGTATTTTGAATTTAATTTCCACTTTCTATGAATTTCAATTAACGCATTCTTAATATTTTCTTTGTCGTCGAATGCACATATTATCCCTGATCCCAATTCTTTAATTATTCCAGCGGCATCAGAATTGTTGGGCCCAATAGCTAAGATAGGTTTCTTGGCAGCCAAATACTCAAAAAACTTTCCAGGGATATGCCCTTGAGAATTTTTAGTATTATTAAGTAAGAGCAAGAAACAGGAAGACTCATTATAATGCTGAATAACCTCATTATGTGAAACATATCCACATAGTTCAGTTTTATTTAAAATATTTGGGAATTCAGATAAAATATTTTTAAGTCCATTATCAGAAATTCCGAATATCTTAATCTTCAAATCATTATTAAAGTCTGCATTTTCTAAACAAACTTCTTCCAGCGCCTTCCACAATGGTAAAGGATTTCGATAGGTATTTAGCAGTCCTGTATATGTAATTATAAATTTCTTAGGAATAGTTTCACAGGAAGAAGCAAAATCTTTATGATCATAGCCATTTGCTAGGAACTTAATTGGCGTATTGGTAAATTTTTGTAAGTTCTCAACCCAAGTTGGCGATACAGTAATCACTATGTCGGCTAAATCCAGTACACGCTTTTCAAGTGTCCTTTGGCGGGCTCTAGCCAGTTTCGAAGGATAGAAATTATTTAACAGATCAAATTCGGACCAAGGGTCCCGAAAGTCAGCAAGCCAAAAAATATCCGGAAATTCTTTTTTCAAACCTTTTCCGATAAGATGAACACTATGAGGAGGCCCAGTTGTAACAATTACCGATGGTTTAATGATCATTATATGTTTTTTCAATCTCCGAATAGAGGGTCTTACCCAAAATAAACGTGGATCGGGAATGAGAAAATTTCCTCTGATCCAAAGTGATATTTTTTCCATTAATGATCTTGGACCATCATCGAATAAGATACCCGAGTTTACTTTCTCCTCCTTTTTTCTGCCGGTTAGTTTTTTGAAAATATGATAGGGCTCCCATATGGGTAAGCGAATAATTTCTGCATCCCGAGGCACATCGGCTAAAAGTGTATCATCAATTACAGGATATTCGGGATTTTCCGGAACTGCCACAAAAGTGTTCCAGCCATATGAAGGCAAATATTTAACGAATTTAAGCCACCTTTGCACTCCTCCACCTCCGCATGGAGGCCAATAATAAGTAATAATTAGGATTTTTTTATTTTTCATGAATAATCACAAAAGGTGCGTTCTTAAAAATATAAATAAAAAATCAATCATTCACCTCTTCAAAATCAACATAATCCCCAACATTATCTTTGCTTGCCTTATTGCTTTTTTTAGGCGCTGAATCTATACTAACTTCTCCTACTTTTTTAGAAGTCTTTGCATTCGAATTATTTGATTCATTTCTCATCATCTGATCATGCGCGCGCTTTATAAAAACAGAGATCAGATATGGTAAAATATATCTCCCAATGAATTTCAAGAGATAATAAATGACGATAACAATAAAAAGAAATTTAAGAAAGCCCATTCATAATTATTTAAAGAAATAACTGAATACGAAGATATTTATTTTTTTTGAGCAGATCATAAGAAATGATATTGAATCTGCATTTTTTGAAAGATGAAAACTTGGTAAACAAAAAAAGGAAAGCAACAATGTGTCACTTTCCCTAAGTTATCTTTTTATAAGTAAATACCTTATTGGTCAGAAACAGTTAATTTTTTGCGGCCTTTATCTCTTCTAGCTTTAAGAACTTTGCGACCATTAGCTGTTGACATTCTTTCACGGAATCCGTGCTTACTTTTTCTCTTTCTGTTCGAAGGCTGAAATGTTCTTTTACTCATCGTTATTCATTTTTTGGGAGTGCAAAGATACTTAAATTTTTATTTTGCACAAATTATTTCACTTTTTTATCTAAAATATTATCCTGATCAATATTCCTTTTTGCCGGATAATTACAGCCCTTATCTTATAGGTGCATTTTTAAGTGTTTCAAGCAAGAATTCCCAGAATAGTTCAACAGTTTTAATATTTACCATTTCATCCGGAGAGTGCGGATTTCTGATGGTTGGCCCGAACGAAATCATATCCCAATTTGGGTATTTTGAACCTAAAATCCCGCATTCCAAACCGGCATGAATGACTTTCACTTCCGGTATTTTTCCGAATTTGGCATTGTAACCTTCCTTCATTGCTTTTAAGATAGGAGAGTTAACGTTCGGTTTCCATCCGGGATATTCTCCTGAAAATGCTGCTGTTCCACCAACTTTAGTAAATGCATCGTAGAATTCTTGAGCTACTTTTCGTTTTTCCGAATCTACTGCACTTCTTTGCAAAGAAGCAATTTCTATTTTCCCATTCTCCGATTTGATAATGGCAAGATTTGATGAGGTCTCAACCAAATCGGGCATATCCTTGCTCATGGCATAAACGCCATTAGGACAAGTATTAACTGCTTCGAAAAGATTTGCTTGTGTTTCGGCATCAATTAAACTGCCGGGCAACCCAACTTGTTCAATTACAACTTTCAAACCCGGATCACTATCTTTTAACTCATTTTTGGCAAATACAAAATATTCATCAACAAATGATATAAACTCTTTTTTCTCTGATTCAGGAACAACCACTACTGCAAATGCTTCCCTGGGAATCGCGTTGCGCATATTGCCTCCATCAATACTGGCCAATCTCAATCCAGAGCGCTCTGAAGCATTCAACATCAATCGATTGATTATTTTGTTGGCATTACCTCTTCCTAAATTAATATCCAATCCCGAGTGACCGCCTTTTAATCCGGTCACGCTAATTTTATAGGCACTCATCCCTGCTGGAACATTTTCTTCGGTATAATTAAAAACTACTTTTGTGTTTACTCCTCCGGCGCAACCTATGTACAATTCACCTTCATCTTCCGAATCGAGGTTCATTAAAATGTCACCTTTCAGGATTCCGGCTTTTAGGTTATTGGCGCCCGTCATCCCTGTTTCCTCATCTGAGGTCATTAATACTTCTATAGGGCCATGAGCTATGTCATTAGCCTCCAATACAGCCATTGCTGCCGCAACACCAATTGCGTTATCGGCACCTAAGGTTGTACCTTTTGCTTTTACCCAACCATCTTCAACATAGGTTTTGATTGGATCGTTCAGGAAATCATGATTGATGTCACTGTTTTTTTGTGGGACCATATCAAGATGTCCTTGCAAGATCAGGCCCATTCGGTTTTCCATGCCCGGTGTGGCAGGTTTTCTGATAATGATATTTCCGACTTCATCAATAATCGTTTCTAAACCTAAGTTTTCACCAAATTTTTTAGCAAATGCTTGTATTTTATCTTCGTGTTTTGATGGTCTTGGTATTTGATTCATGGATGCAAAATTCTTCCATAAATTAGCTGGTTTTAATCCTTCGTAAACGTAACCCATTTATTTTTCCTCCGAAATATTATATTTTAATTTATTATTTTATCGTGCAAAATTACAAATAATTAAGTACATGTTCATTTTGATTCAATAAAAAAGGTGCCTTTGAGCACCTTTTTTATTGAATTTGTGTCTTATTCGTCTCGTGGAGCAACTGCACTGGAAGGCAATTCTAATCCATATCCTTGACGTTTATCAGCGGCTTTGAGCTTGTATGCCAAGAAGATCGAAATGATTCCGCAACCAACCAGTATTAAGATTGGATATGTATAATCATACATTGCAATTCCTGCACGAATATCTTCGATATTTGATTTATTTACATAGTCTAATAAAGCACCTATACCCCAAAAAAATGCACCAAGTCCCCAATTTTGAAGTGTGAACATAGAAGCATAAGCAGTTCCTAATCGGGATTCAGGAACAATCTTGGCAACTGAAGGCCACATTGCAGCCGGAACCAAAGAAAATGCTATTCCTAATGAAAGTAATCCAAGATATGCCAAATAAACACTATCGAATAATGATAAAGAAATATGTGCGAATATTAACAATAGGGATCCGAATATCATTAAAGTAGCAGCCTTCCCGTGCTTGTCAACATAATTTCCGAATATTGGTGTAAAAAGAATAGTCCCAACCGGTATTAAGCTTGCGGTTTTTGCTCCGTTTTGAAACCAGAGTTGTAATTGCTCATGAATATTAAATAGATAAGCAACAAATACCAAAAATGTTATGCTTTTAAATAAAAGACGATTTTGCTTCTTTTCAATTCTACCCGGAATTACCGAGAACGCAATTGCAAAAAGAAAAAATATCAAATAAACACTGGCATTACCCAATGTGGCACTGCCAAAGAGAATGATATTCCCTTCAGCAACCATTTCTCTTGTAAAATTAAATTTATTGATTAATAAGTCGGGAGCATACTGAATAAAGGGAAATACAGCTGCATAAAAAGAAACACATAATAAGGCAATATAAAGAAATGATTTGTTCGAAATAAGTACTATAAGATCTGAAAACTTAAAATCCTCATCAGCAACTTTTTCCTTGCCACTCTTAATTTGTTTATCTAATTTAATGTCAAAAACCAAATAAATAACAAACATTAACAAAGTAATAGCTATTAAAGAAGCAGCAAAAGTAACAGCAGGAGCAACATGTCCACCTCCAATATCTATCGATAACGCAATACCCATAGCGCTCCCAAGTCGGCCAAAGCCCATATTGATAGCCATAGCCAATGCTAATTCGTAACCTTTAAACCATTTAACAACCGTTCGAGTAGCAACAACGCAAACAACCTCCAAGCCTGATCCAAACAAAATACGACCTAAGATCATGAAATTCAACATTGTTGAACTTTCACTTCCGAAGAATCCGGTTGTAGCAAGAGCTGAGATAGCACCACCCAATACGGCCAATCCACCAAATAGCATACCTGCAACTCTAATTCCCCATTTATCTAAGATAATACCACCAACGATAATCATCCCAAACATATTTGCTATAGTTGTGAGTCCAATTACTCGACCAAACTCCTCGCTCGAATAACCTAGCTCACTCTCCATTAATCCTTTCAGACCTCCGTAAAAGTCCTGGAACCAATAAGTACTAAATATTAATCCACTAATCAAGACTAATACGAACCACCTCATTGCTGGTGAATCTTTAAGTGTTTTTTTAATAGTGTCCATAAGTTTATTATTTAATTTTTTAATTGATTGCTAATTAATAAGGTTGGCTAATATAGAAAATATTATTCGATCTGTTTATTTTTTAACATGTATAGTTTGACCTCTGTATTTGTATAATTGTTAATGGCGCAACTAATTTAATTATTCCCAATTCTTTATATACAACGATAGATGTGAACAAGTTTTTTGGTCTCAAAAAATTCTTCATTAAAATAATCAGAAAGATTAAAAGTCGTTAATTGAGCTTTCAGTAATTTCAGTTCATCATTAAACTCGCCTCCCTTCAAATATAATATCCCATTATTCAGCATATTAAATCCTTTTGGACTTATCAAATTTTGTGTGATATTTACAAAATCAGGTAAGTTAGTAACTGCCCGACTTACAACAAAATCAAATTTAGTTTTGACATCCTGAACCCGCATATGATTTGCTGTAACATTCGGTAAGCCCAATGCTTCAACAACTGCATTTACAACTTTAATCTTTTTCCCAACAGAATCAATGAGATGAAATTTTACCTGAGGGAACATTATTGCAAGTGGAATGCCCGGAAAACCACCACCGGTTCCAACATCTAAGATTGAAGTTTGAGGTTTAAATCTAACTAGCTTGGCAATTGTCAGAGAATGCAATATATGCCTTTCATATAAAAATTGAATATCCTTCCTGGATATCACATTAATTTTCTCATTCCATTCGATATATAATGGCTCAAGCATTTTAAATTGACTAAGTCTCTGAGAATCTAAATCATCAAAATACTTTAAAAGAATCTCCATTGTGTTCTTTCACTGATTAATAAAAAGATATCTTAGTTAAAGGTTACCTTTTATAAATTATTAGAATTAACTGTAACAAATATGCGAATTATTTTGCCGTGTGATGAACATATTGATCGTTAATATTTTTTAAAATTGAGTACCATTATTAGTAACATTTCGTTGTGAATAAAAGGAACATTTATTTAAATTGTTCTATATGTATTGTATTATTTTTGGTTTAACTAACTTAACAGGTGTTTTTAATGATTAAATATATAAAATACCTAACCAGTGTCTTACTGCTCTTACTCAGTTTAACTGTATTTGCCCAAGAAACAAATACTTCCGAATACATTAAGAGGTATAAAGACCTTGCCATCAAAGAGATGGACAAGTATAGTATTCCAGCCAGTATAATTTTAGCGCAAGGCATATTGGAATCAGGAAATGGAAATAGCCGACTTGCAAAAGATGGCAAGAATCACTTCGGGATAAAATGTCATGTTGGGTGGAATGGCAAAACCATACTTTGGGATGACGATACCAGTAACGAATGTTTCCGTAAATATAATTCTGTAGCTGATTCTTATCGTGATCATTCTGAATTTCTAGCTACCCGAAAACATTACAGCCAGCTTTTTGAATTACCAATAACTGATTATAAAGGATGGGCAATCGGTCTTCAAAAAGCGGGTTATGCAACCAACAGTAAATACTCCACATTACTTATTCGAATTATTGAAGAGAATAACTTACATCAATTTGACAACAAAAAATTACTTGCAAGATATTCGAAAAATGAAGCAGTTTCCGGTAATCAGCAAACGAATCCTCCTTCCGAAAGTGATTTCGAACCAATCGACATCAGTACTAACAATCGCCCTTTGTATTCAAATAATGGCATAAAATTCATTTTTGCCGAAGCCGGTGATAGTTTTTCAACCATTGCCAGTGATTTGGGTATTTACACATGGCAGGTTTATAAATACAATGAATTGAAAAAAAACGATACCCTTAAGGAAGGACAGATGCTTTACATACAAAAGAAGAAAAGAAAAGCTACCCAAAAATATCATATCGCTAAAGCTAATGAATCTATTTATTCAATAGCCCAGTTATATGGTGTACAACTTAAAACCATCCTTAACAAAAACAAACTTGAATTAAGTGATCCCATTCAGGTAGGCCAGCAAATCAAATTGAGATAATCGTCTCATCTGCATTAAAAAAGAAATAAATCTTTTTACATTTTACAAAAAACGTTAATTTTAGCTGAATTACCATCATCATAAATATGCAGTTTCATCTGAATAAATGTATTCTAAGGCCCTGGCAAATGAGCGATGCAAACTCACTGGCAAAGTATGCAAATAATAAAAAAATAGCAGACAATTTGCGTGATGAATTCCCGTATCCTTATACTTTGCACGATGCCAAAACCTGGCTTGAATTTGCGTTAGGCAATCAAAATTTACTTTTTGCAATTGAAGTAGATTCAAAAGCGGTTGGAGGTATAGGACTAATTTATAAAACAGATGTTTATCGGAAATCGGCAGAAATAGGATATTGGCTAGGTGATGCCTATTGGTCCAAAGGAATTATGACCGAGTCAATAAATATTCTGGTAAAACACGCATTTGACAATACCGAAGTAATCAGAATTTATGCAGGAGTTTTTGAAAATAACATTGCTTCGGCCAGGGTATTAACAAAATGCGGATTTTACCTCGAATCGGTTCATCATCAAGCAATCATAAAAAATGGAAAAATCATGAACGAACTGATTTATGCAATTCTAAAATAATTCTCTGTCATTATCATTTAATAATCAAGAATATTGGCTAATAAAAAAAATCTAATATCTTTGCACTTTCGTAAAAAAGGCATCCGCACCATCGCCTAACTTTCAGCAAATTGCATTTTATCATTCACCTAAATGCAAAAACCTGTTTATGAAACATTTTTTAATTTCCATTATTATCTTCTTTTTTCTTTGTCACTTAAGTTTACAATCTCAAAACACGAATGAACCTCTACGCCCGGTTTTTACAAAACACGCCCCGCTGATTGATGGATCATTAGACGATCAAGTTTGGACAGTAGCTCCACAGGTAGGTGGCTTCAAAACTTTTGTACCCGACTTTGGTAAAGATATGTCGGAAAAAACCGTGGTGTATATGGCATACGATAAGAACAATCTGTACTTTGCTTATCGATGCTATGATCGTGAACCCGAAAAAATTAAGGCGACAATTACGAACCGTGATAACATCAGTACGGATGACTGGATCTGCATCAATCTAGACACTTATAACGATCATCAATCATTAACGGCTTTTTATGTGAATCCATACGGCATTCAAATGGATAGTCGCTTTTCAAACAATGTGGAGGATGCAAGCAGTGATTTCATTTGGTACAGTGCCGGTAAAATAGATAGTGCCGGCTACACAATCGAAATCCAAATTCCGCTCAAAAGCATTCGTTTTAATAGTGGGAAAACCGTAGAAATGGCTTTGTTTTTTGAACGAAAAATCAACCGCAGATCTGAACAAGGGTCATACCCTGCTTTAAACCCTGATATGGGTCAATCCATTCTTACCCAGTTAAATCCTATTATTTTCGAGAATATTACGAATCAATCGTTTTTAGAAATACTGCCCGCTATAACTTACAATCAACAATACAGTCATCATGAAGGAAAATTAAATAAAGATTTGAGTGATGGAGCAGCGAGCTTAACTTTAAAATATGGAATAACCTCTAACCTTGTTCTTGATGCAACCTATCATCCAGATTTTAGTCAGATAGAATCTGATGCAGGTCAGATAGATATAAACCTGAGAAGTAATTTATTTTTTGCGGAAAAAAGACCCTTCTTTTTAGAAGGAAGCGAAACTTATAATTTTGGAGCCATTCGGTCATCAACTGTCGACCCTATTTATTCGGTAATCCATACAAGAACTATTGTAAATCCTGAATTTGGGATCAAACTTGCCGGGAAAATTAGAAATAAAAATGACATTTCTTTCATGTATGCAAAAGACGAATTAAACAATTCGGCTGATAATATCAAATTTGTAAATGTACCGATATTCCGTTATAAACGCTCGTTTGGTAACGACAGTTATCTGGGTGGGGTTTATACGAGCAGAGAATCTGATGGTGCTTTCAATCGATTAAGTGGGATCGACGGTAGCACTAGGATTGACAAATCAACCACCCTTGTTTACCATGCATTGTATTCCAACACAAAAAGAGCGGACGCTGATCAATCATTAGATGGGCATGCCATTGGGTTACGTTTGGCTCGGATGACACGCGACTGGCGCTTGGTATTTACTTTTAAGGACATCAGTAAAAACTTTATTGCAGATATGGGTCATATCACACGGACCGGACTTGAAATATATACCGCTTATGCGGCCCCACAATTTTATCCAAAAACTGAGTTGATCAGGAAAATTATGCCAGAGCTGTTTATTGGACAGGTTCGTGATAAGTTTTATAATATGTGGGAAACTTTTAATTACTCTTCTGTAAATATTTCTTTCGGAGGTCAAACAGAATTCATTGCCAAATATTATTTAACAACTGAAATTTATGATGGCGAAAGATTCAAAACCAATGGATTTCATACTTTACTTCAAACACAATTATCAAAACAATTGGCAGTCGGGCTAGTGTCACGATGGAACAACGCTATTTATTACAGCAATCCTCAACAAGGTAAAACCTACCGATTAACCGGCGGAGTAACCTATCAGCCATCTGAAAAAATTACGGCTGATTACTCCTTAAGTTATGCCAATTTCAAAAGTGATTTGGATCATGCTCTGCTTTACGACTATTCCATCCATCGATTGAAACTAACTTACCAACTTAATAAATATTTACTTTTCAGAGGCATAACCGAATATAACAGTTACAGAGAAGAATTATTGACTGATTTCCTGGCCTCATTTACTTACATACCAGGTACGGTAATTCATCTTGGATACGGATCAGTTTATGACAAACTGGAATGGGATAATGTTAACAATAGATATGACGAGAGTGAGCGATTTATTGAGTTCCGTCGTGGATTCTTTTTTAAAGTGTCGTACTTATGGAGGATTTAAGTAAGATTATTCTGAACACAATCATGATGTTTAGATGCTGTTGATTATTATTTGATTGAAATATTTGGAAAACTCATTCAGATTAAATAAAATATTTAACTTTAAGCATTCTTCAAATCAATTGGTCAATAGTTTATGCCTAATATGAAGATTTGATAATTCAATCATAAACTCAAATTACCGATCTATGAAAGCAAAAGTATTCATCTTGCGATTTGTTTCCCTTGCGCTTCTAATTTTAGGAATTATCAGGGTATTTGCAAATCAATCAACCTTTGAATATTTAAGAAATGGAGACTTATGGCCAAGTGAGATTCTTTTACAATACTTATTTAAAGCTTCAGGAGGGTTTATTTTATTTCACGCCATCTTATTTTTTGGCATCTCCAGAGACATGGTCAGATACAGGTCAATATTTGGGTCTTATGCTTTGGCCCTTTTTGTTTCAGGAACGGTAATGCTTATTGTTGGTTATCTCAATTTTTTACCAATTTGGCTCTATGGCTCAGACGCCCTAATTTGTTATTTTCTGGCAATTTTTTGTTTTTATATTAAGGATTAACCTTAAAAATGCTGGTTGTTTAAATGAAGATCGAGTGCCTATTACCAGACAGTTTTAGACAAACAGCTGATCTCGCTACGGCGTTTGTTTTAGCAAATCCGGAAATTTTGAGTGAAATGATCAAGGTTTCCTTTTCAGATGATAAATTAATGGGGATGCGGGCTTCACGAGTTGTACTCCTCACCTATTATCAAAATCCGGCTTTGGTAAAAAACCAGATTCCTCAAATATTAGATGAACTCTGTTTAACCAAAAACAGTTCAACCATCCGAAATTTGTTACACTTATATTTGGATAATATTGAAGTACTCGATGAATCGAAATTCGGAAAACTGGTAGATTTCTGCTTCAAACTACTTGAATCACCCTCAGCTGAAATTGCTCAACGTGCTTTGGCAATGCAAATTTTATACATAGCTTCGAATATTATACCGGATTTCAAAGATGAACTCAAGGCAATTATTGAATTTCATTATGAGGAAGGCTCGCAGGGATTTAAGAGCACAGCAAAGTCGATCCTGAAAAAGCTTAACAAAGAAATCATGCAAAAATAGGGCAATCAATTTTATAGATCTGGCTATTGGATTAACTTATTTTGAGCATCAATAGAAAATAAAGAAAATTCTTAAAGTTGACTATCCCCGTGGCAGAACCTAGGACAACTTTATTTCAGCAAAAAGCTGAAAACCGAATTTTCATTATTTCACCCCTCTGTCAGTCATTCGACTGACATCCCTGCCTGACGGCGAGGCAGGTCCCCTGATTTTCAGGGGAGAGTATTAGGAAACCTCGAGGCAAGCCACGAGGAATTGTTTGATTAAATCCCATACTCCCTAATGAATACTTCGAATAATTGATTTAATTTAATCTCAGCTTTAGCGGCATTGGCCAGTATATCTTTGATATTTGCAACTTCCAGATTATCAGGATCACATTCGTCGGTAACGACCGAAATTGCTGCACAAGGCAAACCAATTTGATTGGCAACGATAACTTCAGGCACTGTTGACATTCCAACAACATCTGCACCAATCCCTCTTAAAAAGCGATATTCTGCTCTGGTTTCCAAATTAGGCCCTGTTACGGCAACATAAACACCTTCGAAAAGCTCGATCTGATTATTATCAGCAATTTGATGAAATTTACGATTCATTTCCCAATTATAGGGCTGACTCATATCCGGAAACCTTGGTCCCATTTCATCAAGATTTTTACCAATTAACGGATTGCCCGGTAAAAGGTTTATATGATCATCAATAACCATTAGCGATGCATTTCTCATTTTAGGATTCAATGCGCCACAAGCATTTGATAATAAAAGATAATTGATACCTAGTAATTTCATTACACGAACGGGAAAAGTGAGTTGTTGGAAAGAATAACCCTCATAATAATGAAACCGACCCTGCATCAGGATCAAATTCTTATCTCCCAATCTGCCATAAATTAACTTCCCTTTATGAGATTCGACCGTAGAAGTTGGGAAGTTTGGAATATGCTCATACTCTAGTTCTTTAACAACCTCTACTCTTTCGGCAAATTTACCCAATCCGGTTCCCAAAACAATCCCAATATCAGGATTTGTAAATCCATGATCCTTTAAAAATTGAACGGTTTCTTTAATTTTTTCCATTATCATATTAATCGTTAAGTGGATTCTTCGTAAAATTTGTTAAAATTAGTGACAAAGCTAATATTTTGAATTACTTTTGTTATTTAGAATGTTTTTAAATAACTTGACATGATCATTACAATTATACTTATATACATACTTAACTTATTTTCGATACAAATTCCTGGCAAACAGGATAAGAAAGCTAGAGTTGAATTAGAAATACAACCAAAAAAGAATATGGAGACAGAGGTAATTAAAAAAACTGAATCTGAATGGAAAGCTCAATTGTCGCCAATAGCCTTTAAGGTTTTACGTCAAAATGCTACAGAAGCACCTTTCACCGGTGAATTTTATAAAAATGATGATAAAGGAACCTATTACTGTGCGGCTTGCAACAATAAACTTTTTAGTTCGGACACGAAATTTGATTCGGGCTGCGGTTGGCCAAGTTTTTACGATTTGATTGATAAAGCCAACGTTAACCTTGTTAAAGACACTACACTTGGAATGATCAGAACCGAAATCAGATGCAAAAAATGTGACGGTCACTTGGGACATGTATTTGATGATGGCCCCAAACCTACCGGATTAAGATACTGTATCAATTCTGCAGCCCTTGATTTCGAAAATAAATAATCGTTTTGTCTATTTAAAAATGGCAAGAACTTAATCCATTTTTTTTCAGATATTCCTGATGATATTCCTCAGCTTTATAAAATGTTGAAGCTTTAGTTATTTCGGTTACAATTGGGTTATTGTACAAACCTGATTTCTCAAGGTTTGCTTTACTTTCTTCAGCAACTTTTTTTTGCTTTTCTGTTTGATAAAATATTGCAGACCGATACTGTGTTCCTATATCCACTCCTTGCTTATTTAAAGTAGTTGGATTATGCATCTGCCAAAAAACATCTAGTAATTCCTGATAACTAACTTCCATAGGATTATATTCGATTTGAACTACTTCGGCATGTCCGGTATTACCGTCGCAAACATCTTTGTAAGTTGGATTTCCTAAAGTACCTCCCAAATAACCGACCGTTGTATTTATTACCCCTTTTATTTGCATAAATGCATCTTCCACTCCCCAAAAACATCCGGCTCCAAATGTAGCAATTTCCATTTTTTTCTGTTTTAATTTTATGTTAAACCTGATTATAATGAATAATAAACACCTGCAAAGATAATCATTGATTATGCCGATTATTCATTTTTAGGAAATTTATTTGGAATGAATCCAGATAATATTCAAGCCAGCTATTTTGACAATTAAAAAAGGGCTGTTTCTCAGCGTAGTAAAAATATTTTTTAACACAAATATTTACTGATGGTGCTCATCAAACTCTTATGTTTGATCGGTTTGGTAAGATAATCATCACATCCACAATCAATGGATTTCTGTTTATCATAATCAAATGCAAGTGCCGTTTGGGCAATCACATAAATATTTTTATTCAGTTTTTTTATCTGTGTTGTTGCTTCAAAACCACTCATTTTTGGAAGTTTGAGATCCATAAGCACCAAATTAATATCATTGTTTTTCTGACATAATTTTAAGGCATCTTCGCCATTACTTGCTGAAATTACATGCACATTTAGCGGTGCAAGCAATCTTTCGATAAGAATCCTGCTTGAATCTACATCTTCAACAATTAATATGGTTTTATCATTTAGCTTATTACTGATCCCTGTAATTATCCTATTGTATGGTTTTCGCATTATTTTGGCCATTAATGGGAGTGAAAAAGAAAACTCAGAGCCATGATCAATCTTTGATTCAACAGTTAAATTGCCTCCTAGCAATTCAACCAATTTTTTTGAAATCGACAAGCCCAATCCAGATCCGCTGTATTTACCATCAAATGGTCCACGTACTTGTCCAAACCTTTCGAATATAAAACTGAGGTCGCTCTTTTTTATCCCAATTCCTGTGTCTTTGATATAAAAACGGGCAGTTGATTCAAGTATTTCACATCCAAAAACAACGAATCCTTTATCTGTAAACTTAATGGCATTATCAATGAGATTGACCAATACCTGAAATAATCTTGTACGATCGGTTGTTATATGTAACTTTTTAATTCCGGATGGCCATTCAACTTTGAATTCTAAACCCGGCTTTACTAATTTTTTAAGTTTAGCAGAATAAACCTGTTCCAATTCACTCATCAATTCAAACACATCTACAGTTGTTGGCTTTATTGGCAGCTGGCTTCCTTCAATTTTACTTAAATCCAAAATATCATTTAGGAGAGTTAACAAAACTTCCCCATTCCTTGCAATTATATCAATATATTCATCTCGTTCGGCCGGGTTATCAGTATAGCGTAACAGATCAGAAAACCCAAGGATAGAATTCATTGGGGTACGGATTTCATGTGACATATTTGCCAAAAAAGCAGACTTAAGGCGATCCGATTCTTCAGCCTTCACTTTTGCTTTTGCTAATTCTAAATTTGTAGTTTTTATCTTTTTCTCCAGTTTAAGATGGTCGGTAATGTTTGATGAAACACCTATCACTGATTCAACTTCACCTGCCGAATTTTTCATTGGCGAATAAGTAGTGTCAAAAAATAATCCATTGATCTCTATCACAGTTCTAACAAACTCCCCATTTAATGCCTTACTCACACTCTCAACAATATGGGGATGATTCATTTTCGATTCGAAAACTGAATATCCAACTAATTCATCCGGACTTATACCCAAGCTTATTAGACTTTTACCATCTGCGAAAGTAAATACCCCATTTTTATCCAATGAAAACAAAATTACATGTGCTTCCGAAATAACTGTTTTAAGTTTTTGATTACTATCTTGCAAAGCTTGTTCAGCTCTAACCTGCTCCGTTATATCGGTATGAGTACCAAATATCCTGATTGCTTTTCCTTTTTTATTTTTAATTGAAACTCCCCTATTTTGAATCCATCTATAGGTTCCATCTTTATGCCGCATACGAAAGGATATTTGAAATTGTCCTTCCGGGTAATTTAAATATTGCTTTAATTCGCGATGAACACGACCGTAGTCTGTTGGGTGTAATAAATTCTGAAATGTCAAAAACTCATTTTTAATCTGATCAGGCCCGTATCCGAGTTGTGCTTTCCATTGATCAGAATAAAACAATTCATCTTGATCCAACTTCCAATCCCAAATCCCCTCTTGAGCTGCAGTGAGAGCCAATGTATAACCATTCTCATCGGCTACTTTATTAAACTCAGATCTATAATAATCCACCTCCGCAGTCAGCTGCTCTACTTTCTTCATTAATTCGGTTTTTGATAGCATGGTATTAGCTAAGCTATTTTGTGACATTATTCAGTAAATAATACAGGATATTCTTCAACTAAAAAAAACAATTGAAGAGATAACAAGTTTAAGCTTATTTATTACGGGAACACATCGGCATAATACCCAATTTTACACTAGGTAATACACCTAAGAATACTTACAATTCGAATAAGTGATTATTGATTGAATACTTGACCAAACCGGCAGTGTTTCTTACTCCTGTTTTTTCGAGCAAGTTTCTTCGATGGGCATCAACTGTACGCATACTTATGGAAAGTTTATCAGCAATTTCCTGATTTGAATATTCCCTGACAATGAGTTCCAACACTTCCATTTCCCTGGCCGTTAATTCTATTTTTGCATCATGTTCTTTCTTTTTTCGAGGATTGGTTAACTCTTTAATAACAGCCAAGGTTATTTCCGGACTGTAATAATGTTTGCCTTCAACTACTGCGCTTAAAGCACTAAGTAACTCTTTCTTTCCCAAGTTTTTCAAAATATACCCAACAGCACCGGCCTCTATCATCTTGGTTAAATAGATTTCCTCACTATGCATTGTGAGGGCTATTACTCTTGTATCTTCGAATTTCTCATTAATTTCACGAGTGCAATCGATGCCATTCATCTCAGGCATATTTATATCAACAATGGCAATGTCAATCTTTGTTTTAGCCAGAATCGCTAGTGCTTCCCGCCCATTAGAAGCTTCTGCAATAACCGAATACTCCGGCTGATCATGCAATAGCGAACTGATCCCGTCTCTAATAATTTTATGGTCGTCGACTACTAAAATTTTAATTTTTTTCATGATCCTTTGATTTTGTTAATGGGATATCTATACTTATCATTGTGCCTTTATCAATTTCACTTTCAACGGTAATGGCACCGTCTAACAGCTTGGTTCTATGATAAAGGCTTTGCATTCCATAGCTTGATGTATCTTGTAGTTTCGAGTTAATCCTAAATCCCTTCCCGTCATCTTCACAAGTCAAATGAATTTCATTCTCGCTCAAGATTATTTGCAAGGTGGCCATTTTAGCATCTGCATGCTTAATGATATTATTAATGCATTCTTGTCCAATTCGATATAAATGTAATTCTATATTCTTATCTAATCGTTGATGAATATGTTTATGAATGAATTTGAATTGAGTTTTTGAGCTTTCGTTTAATTTCCTGATCAGAATATCCAAGCTATCAATTAAACCAAAATCGTGAACAACTCTTGGAATAAGATTAGCAGTAATAGACCTGCTCTCAGTAATTGCCTGATTTAAAAAATTCAACCCGTTCTCAAAGTTCTCCCTTAGCTTTATGTTTAAAGGATCGACATCCTCTTTTATTGCATTGAAATTCATTATAGCAGCTGAAAGATATTGCCCGATCCCATCATGCAGTTCACTGGCGATTCTTATCTTTTCTCTATCTTCACCTTCAATGATAAGTTTGATCCTTGATTTTTCAGTTTCTTTTAATTTTTCAATATACTCTTCCAATAAAAGTTGCTTCTGCTGTAATTCATATCTTTGTTGATACAACTGAATAAAAATTTTCACCTTGCCGAGTAGAACTTCTCTTTTAATAGGTTTGGTAAGATAATCGACCGCTCCGGCCAAATAGCCTTTAAAAACACTTGCCGAATCAGAATATACTCCCGTTAAGAAAATGATTGGGGTAAGTGCGTTTAGTTTTGTCTGCCGAATAATATCAGCTAACTCAAAACCGTCCAAATATGGCATTTGAACATCCAGTATAAATAAGGCGTACTCATCCTTTTTGACCAACTTTTTTGCTTCAGTTGATTTCAGACAGGTAGTTATTTCAGCACGAATCCCTATTAAATACTTCTCAACTAATAATAAATTTGGTTCCCAATCGTCAACAACTAATATTTTTGGTAGCATTTCTTCTTATTGATTATACCAAATATATGCCATTATCGCTTATCTGCAAAATTGAAGGCATATAAAAAGTTTAAAAATCTATGGGTTCTGTATTTTTTTGTAATTCCTTGGTTGAAAGTAACCCACATGCTGCAAAAATATCCTGACCCCTTGAAGCTCTAATAGTTGTTGTGATTCCCTTTGACATTAATTTTTCCCTAAACTCATTAATAGCCTTTTCATCAGGACTTTCCAAGGGAGAGTTAGGAATAGGATGAAAGCGAAGTAAATTAATTCTACACTTTATTCCATTTAAGATTTTCGCTAACTCATTGACATGTCGCTGGCTATCATTAAATCCTTTAAATAAAATATATTCGAATGAAATCCGTCTTTGCTTGCCCCATTCAAAGTCGTGAATGGCTTGTAAAAGTTTTGTTAATGGATACACATTTTCAATTGGCATAATTTTTTTTCGATCATCTTCGAATGGAGAATGTAAACTAATTGCGAGATGAGCTTTGGACTCAGTTAAAAATTGCTGCATTGCCGGGATAATGCCAATAGTCGACACGGTAATCCTTTTTGGAGACCATGCATAACCCCATTCACTCGTCATAATTTCAAGCGATTTCAGAACTTCTTTCAAATTATCGAAAGGTTCACCCATTCCCATATAAACGATATTGGTCAATTGATCGAATTCGGGCAAACTATGAATTTGATTCACAATTTCACCCGCACTCAACTGACCTTGAAAACCTTGTTTACCGGTCATACAAAACAAACATCCCATCTTGCAACCAATTTGAGATGAAATACAAAGCGTGGCGCGATCCTTATCTGGAATATAAGCTGATTCAATAAATTTCTTTCCGGCAGCAGGGTATAAGTATTTTTTTGTTCCGTCGATGGAGGTTTGTTCCTTAACAGGCAAGTTTAATCCAATTTCATATTTCTCCTGAAGTTTGGTTCTATTAGTCTTCGACAGATTTTTCATATCCTGAATTTCTGTGATGTGCTTTTTATACAGCCAATCAGAAATTTGTCCTGCAACAAAAGTAGGCATCCCTTCCTGAACAACAATTTCCTGTAGTTCACTTAATGTTTTTCCGAATAATTTATCTTTCATCCGTAATTAAATTTATAAAACTTGCCTACCCTGTCTGCCGACAGGCAGGTGCAATAAGGTTGCTTGGATAGCCTGTCCCGATTTTGGCAAAAGAACTGACCCGATCGGACGCTTATCATTAAAAATAAATTTCCGCAATTATCTGTTTGAACGGGATCCCCTTTTGAATAAGGATGTCCCTGGTTTCAACCACCATTTCAGCACTGCCGCAAAGATAATATTTATGTTTGGGAGGCAGTTCATTTAACGATTTTAGATATTCTGTTAACCTGCCTTTAAAAACTCCCTGTCCGGTTTGTTGCGAACAGCAAGGGATATAATTATCTTTAAAATAAGCCTCAAATACATTTCTAAAATAGAAGGCACTTAATGTCCTGCCTCCGTGAATAATGATTTTATTAGATGCAAGTCCGGAATAAAACATGGATGTAAATGGGGCTATTCCGGTACCGGCAGCTATCCAATAAGCAGGTTCCTTTGTCCCGGTAAACTTTCCGAAAGGCTTTGAAATAAAAATCTTGTCCCCCTCAATTAATTGCGACATTTGTGTAGTTAGTTTACCTTCCGGCACTACATTAAATAGAATTCTTACCTCCTCTTCACGAATGCCGCTTGCAATACTATAAAGTCTTGGCTTATCATTCAAATCTGTGGTAATTGCAACAACCTGACCTGCCAGAAATTCATGTATCTTTTTATATGCAAGAACAAACACACCTGTGGTGATTTCTTCTAATTTCAGCACATTCGCCTGAAAAAAATTATATCCGTCGTTAGTGTTCACTTAATTTATTTTTCTCGCATGGCTCTAAATTCAGAATCTTCAGACCACTTTGGAAAATTGTTTTCCATCGCCAATTTCATTCCTATTTTAAAGAATAATTTGGCATCTTCAACATTCCCCGACAAATCTGCCGTTGCCGGATCATATTCATCTGAAGGCTTGTGATATGTATTTGCCCAATAATAGTTTATTTTTTCAGTGGCAAAATCCTTTCCTTTTTCGCGGTGATCCGACCATCCTTTTATAAATAATGAAGGAACTCCCTGTCGTGCAAAGCTAAAATGATCAGAACGGTAATACATTCCATTTTCAGGAAAAGGATCGGCCATAATATATCGATCTTGTTCCTTTGCGGCTTCTTCCACGTATCTGTCAAGTTCGGATTGCCCAAACCCTGTAATGGTAACATCTCTCATCCGGCCAATGGGTAAAAATAATTCATAATTTAAATTTGCAACTGTTTTCTGAACAGGAATTACCGGATTTTCGACATAATACTTTGATCCCAGCAACCCGGTTTCTTCAGCTGTTATGGCTAAGAAAATAACAGTTCGTCTGGGTTTCTGTTTTAAATTAGCGAAGGCTTTAGCAGTCTCAAGCATTGCAGCTATTGGGATTCCGTTATCTGCTGAACCGTTATATATGGAATCTCCATTCATCACAGGGCCAATACCAAAATGGTCCCAATGAGCAGTATAAACAATACATTCGTCGGCCAGATCGGTTCCCTTTAACATCGCCAGTACATTTTTAGAACTTGCGTAACGCAATTTATTGTTCATGGTAATACTGAGCTTTGTGTTCAATGAAACAGGTTTGAATTCTGAGCTTAATGCTTGCTTTGATATTTCTTTAAAATTCAACCCGCATTGCTCAAAAAGTCTTGAAGTTGCTTCATCAGTAATCCATCCATTCAACTCACAATTCGACAAATTTCCATCTTCTGACTGAATAAAGAGCTTATTATCGGCAGTATTTGTTATCACTTTCCAGGGATATCCCGCCCCTTTCGTGTCATGAATTACAAGAACTCCGGTTGCACCCTGACGAGCTGCTTCTTCATATTTATATGACCAACGACCATAATAAGTCATGGCATTCCCATTAAATATTGCAGGGTCCTGAGTTATCAAACCAGGGTCATTTACCAATACCAGAACAGTTTTACCTTTGCAATCCAAGTCTTCATAATCGTTTCGGTTAAATTCAGGAGCCACTATTCCATAACCTGCAAAAACCAGCTCAGAATTTTCAACATTTATTTGCTCCTTAACCTGACTTGTCGAAAAAACATAATCTTTAATTAACTCCAATTCCAAAATCCCACCAGAAGTCTTCAATTCCAGTTTTTCAGGTGAGCCAAATGTAATTTCAACCATGGGTACCTCTTGAAAATAGCTGCCTTTATTAGCACCTTCTAAGCCTAAATTTTCAAACACAGACTTTAGATAATAAACTGTTTTTTCTTCCCCTTCGGTGAATGGCTGACGTCCTAAAAACTCATCAGATGCAAGCGTGATGACATGTTTTTCCATATCAATTACATTAATACTATTCTCTGCTTGTCGAAGGTCAGAAACTTTTTGATTACAGCTTGCCAATATTGCAAGCAAAAAAATAAAGGATAGAAATTTCAATTTCATGATTTTTGGTTTTTTCTTGAAAATTACAATTTTTTCACCAATGACTGAAATGAGAAATGAATAATTTGTGCAACATTTATATGCTAAAGATGGATGTTTGTCGATTATTATACGGCCAGCATTAAATTTGACTTGTTATTGTATCCCAAACCATTCGAGCGCTGCTTTAAAAGCGGTAGGATCAACAAAATGACCACCTGCAAAGTCATGAAAATTAACCTCATAGCCATTCTTTTTTAAGATTTTTTTGGCCTCATTGGCATTCTTTATGTGATCCTCCTTACCATGCGCAATAAATACCTTTAATTTATTACCTTTAACAATATCTTCATCCGAAAGAAACCATGAATATTTTTTAGTATCGGGCAAACGGGCACCGAAACAAATGATCCCTTCAAATTCATCAGGGTTTTTAATTCCAGTAACATATGCATATCCTCCACCTTGCGAAAACCCCATTATATATGATTTTTCGATTTTATATTTTTCTCTGACATATTTCTTAACATTAACAATGAATTGGGAGCTCAAGTTGTCGGCTCGCTTATATAAATCTATGTCCTCAACACGAATATCCCAGGAATATGCATTAGGTCGAACGCTAACATCAGAATAAGCATTATACGGGCCCTCCGGCATCACGAAAATGAATGAATGCTTTTCAAAATATGCCCAAAGTTTTGTGAATTCCTCTGTAGTACCACCAAATCCATGCATACCAATGACTAAGGGATATGATACTTCAGGCTGATAATTTTCAGGTAACAATACACGGCATTTAATGAGTTTTTCCCCTTTTACATAAATATTTTCGCCCAAACTCTTTCCTGCATTCAAAACGGCTTGATATCGGTTAAAAAATTCAGGATTTTGCTGTAATTGGTTAAATGCCTCATCTTTACGTATGAAAGTAAAGTCATTGAAGCCATTATTGATAGCAAGTATCAAAAAATTAGCTGCATAACCCGCCTGACCGAGATATGCATAACACCTTGCCAGATCATAACAAGCACTTGCATCGCTCATGCTTCGACTTACGATATATAAGTAAAAGCGTGCTGCAGTTTCATAATCCTTATTAAGCATTAAAAAATATGCCTGATGTTTCAAATCCACCAAATCTATTTGGGCAAGTTCAGTCAGGTCAAAAGTATATGGGTTAATTTTAAAAACTTTGGGATACTTCTCCTGCAAATTTTTTGTTTCTTGAGCATGCAGAGATTGGAAACCTGAAATGATCAACAGGAATAAAACTGCAAATTTTTCGAAATTTTTTATCATAGAACAATTTGTTGATGACTTATCAACAGCATGATTTAGATTTTTTCGGTAAGCAAAGCAACAATAGTTTTAATCCCATCTATGTAATTGCCTAACCTCAAATTTTCATTTGGTCCATGCTGATTGTTATCTAAATTAACCATTGGAAGAATTACAGCCTCGATCCCTAGTTTACTTATAAACGCTGATATCGGCACCGTACCCCCTGTTGTTCTCACCCTTACCGGCTGTTCTTCAAATGCTTTTATCAATGATCGGTTCACCCATTTCCCTATTTCCGAGTCAAATTCGGTTCTGAAAGCTAAATTTTCGAACCCTGAATTAAACATCGCGATTTTTGGATATTTAGCCCGCTCCTGATCGTTAGGAAGATGATTAATTACATAAAAACCCTGTCCTTCAATGTGTTTTTTTACTAAATTGATCAGTCTTACCGGATTACTTTCAACCACTAACCTAATATCCAGCGCAGCAGTTGCCGTAGTTGGAACAATAGTTCTGGCCTCAGAGCCAACCCATCCGGATGACATTCCTCGAATATTTAGTGAAGGATATTGCAAGGATTGTTGATAATCGGCTCCTACCCTGTCTGGTATTGCGATCCCCAGATTTTGATTGATTTCATTTATGTCATCAGGTACTTGTGCCAATATTTCTAAAGTTTTTTTATCCATCTTAATTCCATCATAAAAGCCGGGAATAATTACCTTGCCTTCATCATCCTTCATTGTGGCTAATAATTTAGCCAGGCTTAAAGCAGGGTTTGGCGCATAATTTCCATAATGGCCGCTGTGCTGTGCATTCTTTGGGCCAAAAATCGTAATCTCGACAGAAGCTAAACCCCTGCAACCGAAGAAAATACTTGGCTTATTACTGATATGTCGGGGTCCATCAAGAATTAGCATCATGTCTGAAGCTAAAAGATCATGGTAATTATCAACAATGTCAGGCAAATTTGGGGAGCCCATTTCCTCTTCACTATCCAATATTACTTTTATATTAAAAGCCGGCTTATGATTATTTGCATTTAATATATCAAGTGCAGAAAGCAGCATATTTATTGGTGATTTATCATCCGACGATGAACGACAGAAAAACCGCAATTCTTCATCAGGGGCATATTGCAAAAGATTCCAATCCACTATATCCCATCCACCCGCTTGATTTTTTTGTTTTAAAACCGGGGTGTAAGGATTCGGCTGTAACCATTTTGAAGAATCAACAGGCTGCCCATCGAAATGCATATAAAAAAGTACCGTTTTAAGATTCGAATCAATCGCTTTTTCTGCAAATAGTGATGGGTTTCCCTTCGATTTTAAAACAACAGTATTAAAATTCCGCTTCTTGAAAGCTTCTTCGAGCCATTGCATGTTTTCCAAAATTTGGTTCTCAAAATGCGAATCATTGGGGATACTCAAAAACGCTTTCAATTCAGAAAAAGATTTTTGCAAATGAGGCTGAACCCATTCATTAATCAAAGCTTTATTAATATGTTGGGTATAAACTGCTGTTGATAATGAAAGCGAAAGGGCCAGAACCAGAGAGAAAACTTTTACACGAATACGCATAACAGATATTGTTTAAATGAATATTAAATTAACGGATTTCTTATTTCTTCAAATATAGAATTTAAATGCAAAAATGGCTACTTTTAAGGGTTGAAATAAAAGCCTGTTTTATGAAAAAAGTATCATATTATAGTATGGCGATCATATTAAGTGGAATAATCTTAATAGCCTGCAACAAATCCCAAGAAATCGAAATAGTACACGGAGTTTCAAAAACCATTGCTGATCATAGAACCCAAAGTATTTCAAATCCCGAATATAAATTACACTTTTCAATTCCTGATTCACTTCACCAAACGATAGAGGCAAATATGTCTGTTTCATTAGAATTGAATGATTTGTCCCATCCTCTTCTTCTTGATTTTAGTGCCCCGCCTGAGTATATTAAGGAAGTAAATGCAAATAATAACGCCGGATTTGAAATGCAAAACGGCCATCTCGTTATTCCAATTTCATCCTTAAAAAAAGGATTAAATAGAATAAATATCGTTTTCAGGGCCGGGGAAACATCATTAAACAGGAACAAAGAATTTTTGTACACGCTATTTGTCCCCGATCGTGCATCAACTGCTTTCCCCTGTTTTGATCAGCCCAATATGAAAGCCAAATATACCCTTGAGCTTAGCATACCTAAAGGCTGGACTGCCGTTTCGAATGCACCTGCTAACAATACAATACTTGATGAAAAAAATGCGCGGAAAACAATTTTTTTCGATAAAACAGATAAATTAAGTACCTATCTGTTTTCGTTTGTGGCAGGGAAGTTTGAGCAAATTACCAGAAATACCGACGGAAGGCAAATGACCATGCTTCATCGGGAGCCTGATTCAAATCTGGTAGCGCGAAATGTGGATGAGATTTTCAGTTTACATGCCAAAGCATTAAATTGGCTAGAAGATTATACCCAGATAAAATATCCCTTTAAAAAATTTGATTTTGTTGCCATTCCATTTTTTCAATATGGAGGGATGGAACATGCAGGTGCAATTCAATACCGTGCAAATTCATTATTTCTTGAAAAAAACGCAACCCAAAATCAAAAATTGGCCCGTGCAGGTTTAATCTCACACGAAACAGCCCACATGTGGTTTGGCGACTATGTTACCATGAAATGGTTTGATGATGTTTGGCTGAAGGAGGTTTTTGCCGGGTTTATGTCCGATAAAATCATTAACCCTAGTTTCCCCGAGGTTAACCATGATCTTAAATTTTTGCTTTCTCATTATCCGGCAGCTTATGAAATCGATCGAACTTTAGGCGCAAATCCCATTGGTCAGCAACTGGAAAACATGAAAGATGCCGGTGCCTTATATGGCAATATTATCTATCATAAGGCCCCAATTGTGATGAGACATTTGGAGAGTTTAATGGGTGCCGAAAAATTACGATCAGGGTTACAGGAATATTTGAAAAATTACGCATTTGGTGATGCAACCTGGGATCAATTAATTGAAATTTTAAATAAACAAACAGAATTTGACTTAATAAAATGGAGCAATATTTGGGTAAAAGAGGCCGGAATGCCGATTATTAAAACTCATATTGAAATTGAATCCAATAGAATAAAAACAGCAACAATCAGCCAAAGTGACCCTGCCGGTAAAAACAGGGTTTGGCCTCAACAATTAGAATTTGAATTATACTATGATAATCCTGAAAAAAATAAGGTCTTTGATATCAATTTTGACGCGTTAAAAGTAGGACTGAATCAGACAACAAATATGGATGTTCCATTGATGATAACACCTAACAGCAAAGGTAACGCTTATGCTTATTTCGAATTGGATGAAACCAGTAAACAGTACCTGCTCAACAATATTAATTCATTTAAGGACCCGCTTAAACGGGGGATTGCCTGGATAACCCTTTGGGAGAATATGTTGAATTTAAATATAGACAAAACTCAACTTTACCAACTTCAACTAAATTCACTGGATGTCGAAACCAATCCGCTGTTAATTGGTAAGATTCTGGCTCAAACCGGTACCATTTACTGGCAATTTTTTTCTAAGGAGGAAAGGCAGGAATGGACTGCCAAATCGGAAGAAAAACTGTGGAATTTAATAAATAGCACGAATGATCCCGGACTTAAAAAGAATTATTTTGACAGCTACCAGGATATTGCCCTGAGTGCTGAAGCCCTTATGAAATTATTTGATATTTGGGAAGGTAAAACAGCAATTAAAGGCTTGGAATTATCGGATAATAATAAAACCGTACTGGCCTATATCTTGGCTCTAAAAATCCCTGATCAAAGCAAAGATATTCTCCTTAAACAACTAGATCGGATAAAGAATGAGGACCGTAAAGACGAGATCAGGTTTGTGATGCCTTCTTTATCAAATGTTGATAAGGAACGAGATTTGTTTTTCCAGAGTTTGCGAAGCCCTATAAACCGTGAACATGAGCGATGGGTCGTAACCTCATTGAATTATCTGAATCACCCTTTACGTGCCGAATATTCAATAAAATATTTGAAAGTGAGCCTGGAACTTTTACAGGAAATTCAGTTAACGGGTGATATCTTTTTCCCTAAACAATGGTTAGATGCCGTGCTTGGTGGATATCAGTCGAAAAAAGCGGCAGATATTGTAAATGAATTTCTGCAAGATCATCCGGATTATCCCGAAAACTTGAAGGCCAAAATATTACAATCAGCTGATTTTGTTTTCAGATCACAGAATCTGGTTCAACAAAAATAAATGGAAGTTTTAAAAAATTGGAAACTCTTCATTTACCTTAAATGGTACTTTTTAATTGACTTTTCCAGATTGAAAAAAATAGAAGCCAACAGCTAAAAGCTAACAGCTAACAGCTAACAGCTAACAGCTAAAACACTATAACCAGCGCTTTCGTTTAAAGAACATGATCATGATAAAAATAACGGCAAGCATAACTCCCCATACGGCAAAATAGCCGTATTGCCAATGAAGCTCAGGCATGTTATCGAAATTCATGCCATAAACACCGGCAATAAAGGTGAGTGGGATAAAAATAGTTGCGATGATGGTTAAGATCTTCATGATTTGATTCATCTTATTACTCACGCCTGATAAGTAAAGTTCCATGATGCTTGCGAGTCTATCCCGCTCTGAATCTATGGTTTCGTTCACCTGGATCAGATGTTCGTAAACATCTCTTAAATAACGAATAGTGTCCGGCTTAACAAATTCGTTCCCATCTTTTTGCAGGCTTGAAACAGCCTCTCGTAAGGGCATAACTGATTTGCGAAGATTTACAAATTGCTTTTTCAAATGCTGTATTTCTTGCAAGGTTTCTTTATCCTGATTATTCATTACCTTTTCTTCCAGCTTTTCAATGACATCAGTTAAATGTTCAGTCACAAAAAAGTAGTTATCAACTACTGTATCTATCAAGCGATACATTAAATAATCAGTCCCTTTATGCCTGATATTTCCTTTTTTCTCTTTTATTCGTTGTCGAATTGTATCAAAAACATCACCTTCCTTCTCCTGGAACGAGATTACCCAATTTTTGCCCAGAACAAGGCTAATCTGTTCCGAAACAACATATTTTCCATCTTTACTTATTTCAAACATTTGAAGGGCAAGAAACAGATAATCATCAAATTCTTCAACTTTGGGACGATGACTCGTATTTAGTACATCTTCAAGCAAAAGCGGATGCAGTCCATAATGTTGGCCAATCTTCCCGATAGCTTCCGTATCATGCAACCCATCAATGTTAATCCAACTCACGGAAGAGGTATCTTTGTATGGAAAGCATTCCTCAATTGTTTTGCAATTGACTTCCGAAAAATTCGTTTCGTTGTAATCAATAACCGTGACTTTTATTTTGTTGGCTTTGCGTGTCCCGATGTGAACCAAGGCTCCCGGAGGTAAACCAGCTTTTTTGGATAATGATTTTGGATTTTCATTCATTTGTCATCATTTTTCAATTAGTTAAATGTACTAAATTTTAATCTGATGTTTGAAAAATGAAGGATCATACATTTGGGCTTAATTAAAAAATCAATTACATTTGAGTACTAGTATTTCCTAAGTATATACACCATTAATAAATCAATGATGGTATTGATTATAGGCACCTCCTGGAACTTGGATTCATATCTTGTGATTTTTAATAAATAGTTCAATAAATAAGATGCCTTAAAAAATGAAAACCCGTCAACTTAAAGAGCAGAAATTCTGGGATAAATTTGCCCGTTATTATGATTTATTTATCAAAAAAACGCTAGGCAAAACCTATGAAGTTATCTTAGAAAATATAGATACAGCGCTTTATCCCAATCAAAATGTTTTGGAAATTGGCACGGGAACAGGAATTATTCCTTTTACAATTTGCACCAAAGTAAATTCCGTAGTTGCTACAGATATTTCGCCCGAAATGATCCTGATTGCCAAACAAAAGCAAAGCGAATTACACATCAAAAATATTGATTTTCAGGTCCAGGATGCTTATCAATTAAGCATCGCCGATCATTCGTTCGATCTGGTAATTGCTTCCAATATCTTACACCTACTTTATGAACCTGAACAACCCATCAGCGAAATTAAAAGAGTGATGAAAGATGATGGAATTTTTATTGCTCCTACTTTTTGTGTTGGCGAAAGCCTGAAAAGCAAAATCATCTCAAGCATTGCTGGTGCACTGAGCGGTTTTAAAATTGTGAACAAATGGTGCATCAATGATTTTAAAAGTGTGTTAATTGACAATGGATTTGAAATTAAAAAATTTGTGAAAGTTGAAGGTAGATTCCCACTTGTCTATGTTGTAATGAAAAAATCCTCCTGATTTTTTATATTTTTAGAAAAGCAACTAATGAAAACAATCGCAATAGCTACTTGTAAAGATGCAATTGAGGCCAATTTCATCAAGAACAAACTTGAACTAGCAGGCATTGACAGTTTTCTTACAAATGAAAATGCTGCAACTTTATTACCTCATCTTTTTATGGGTTCAAATTCTGGAGTTCAAATTTTTATTAATGATTCAGACATCGAGGAAGCTAAAAAAATTGTTGATTTACATTTGGGCAACAACGAAATACACATCGTTTGCCCAAAGTGTAGTTCGAAAAACGTGACTGTAAGTTTAGGAAAAAATAAACTCCATAATTTCTTTAAAATATTCATTTCACTCTTTGCGAACACTGCACCGCAAAGCAATTTTTACAGTTATAGATGCACGGACTGTAAAGCCGAATTTAAAATTTGACGCATTTTATTGGTCCAATAGCCGGAAATATATTACGCGATGTAGTTCTTTCTTTATATTTGTTGATATTGGATTGCATATTTATTGATCAATAAGTTAACATGAAGAAAAGTACTTCCATTGTAAAAAAATTAATCATCTATTTTTTATTACTAAATATTTTTACTGTAATCGTAGTAGGTTCTTACTCCTATTATCGGGCGAAAGATGCTTTGGTAGAAAGGACATTTGATCAACTAACCTCTTTACGGATTGAAAAAAAATACAGGATTGAACGATTTTTCGAAGATCGCATGTTGGATGTCAACCTCGTTTCAAAATCGGAAGATGTGAAAAACATCATTCAACTGCTGAATAATAATTTGCCGAATCATGATAATGATACACTTATAAAGCAGGAATACGACAATTTTTTACGAAAACATTTTTTATCGGCTAATTATTATAAACGATTTTTTGTGATAAATCAGTCAGGGCAAGCTGTTTCCTTTATAGCATTATTTGATGAAACCACGCGAATGGATTATGGTGCGGTGGAGCAATTGCCCATCAATAATTTGTACCATAAAATTAACTTCAGTTCAGGCATTTCAATTGAAGATTACAAATTGGATTCAACAACAAATCTTCCCAGTATATTTATTGGAACACAGGTGACAGATAATTCAGGGAATCAAGGTGGCACGGTTGTCATTGAAATAGATATTGATGCCATCAACTCTATCATGTACGAAAACAATCCTCACAACGGATTAGGAAAGTCTGGGGAATCATATCTTGTTGGAAGCGACTCACTGATGCGTAGCACCTCTCGTTTTCAGGACAATGCAATTTTTAAGACTTTTGTCCGAACTACGGGTTTTAAAAAAGCGGTTAATGGGGAAACGGGTACAGAGGTGATCAAAGATTATCGGGATATTTCGGTTTTAAGCTCCTATAGCAAAGTAGATATTCCTATTCTTAACTGGGCCATTCTGGCAGAGATTGACGAAAAAGAAGCTATGATCCCCATTGATTCCATCCGAAATAATATTCTTTATTTAAGCGTACTGATGTCGCTGCTTTTATTTGCTTTTGTCTATATCATCGCTAAACGAATAAGCTTGCCCATTGTTAAATTGAAACATGCGGCACAGAATATTACAAATGGAAATTATGATGTTATCGTCGAAGATATTGTTAGCAACGATGAAATTGGAAGTTTAGTAGATGCATTTAACGAGATGTCGGCAAAGATTAAGGAGCAGACGGAAAACTTGAAATTAGAGCGATCGATGCGCGTGAGCTCCATGATCGATGGGCAAGAACTCGAACGTCAAAGATTGTCGCGGGAATTGCATGATGGGCTCGGACAGTCGATTCTTGCAATTAAGATGCGATTAGAACGCACTGCAACTTCCTCTCCAGAAAGGACAAAGATAATTATGGCTGAAGTTCAGGAACTTTTTGCCAATACCATTAATGAGGTTCGGAGCATTTCCAATAATTTAATGCCCGCTATATTAAATGAATTTGGTTTGGTTGATGCACTTTCAAATCTATGTCGTGAGATTTCGGACAGTTCAGGAATTGCGATAGAATTCAATCATAAACAATTTTCGATCAAAGTTGAAGATAAAATAAACACTTATCTATACCGAATCTCTCAGGAAGCACTGAGTAATATCATTAAACATTCTAATGCAAAATCTGCAAAAATTGAATTAATCGCAGACGCAGAACGGGTGTATTTAAATATTTCGGACGATGGCTCCGGCTTTTGTTATAAAGAGGGCAGGAAATTATGCGGGAACGGAATTTCAAACATGAAAGAAAGAGTACATTTGTTAAATGGCGAAATTGATCTAATTACAAACAAAAAAGAAGGAACTAAAATAAAAATTGGGATTCCAATTTAAGTTAAGCTATGGGAAAAATTAAGGTCATATTGGTGGATGATCATCAGATGTTCAGAGATGGAGTCAAATCGGTTTTATCAGATGAAGAAAACATAGCGATTATTGGCGAAGTTGGACATGCAAACGACTTATATAAATTGCTGGAATCTACCTCACCTGATCTGATTATTACCGACATTTCGATGCCTGACATTTCCGGAATCGATATCACAAAATATGTCTCCAAAAACTTTCCCGAAATCAACATTTTAATTCTTTCCATGCATTCAAACGAAGAGTTTATCACAAAAGCCTTAAATGCCGGAGCAAATGGATATTTACCCAAGGATACCAGCATGAATGAGCTTCTCCAAGCCATCAACATTATTGCTAAAGGGGAGAATTATTTCAACAAAGGAATTTCAGATACCATTCTAAAGTCAATGGTCAACAAATCTAAGATTTCAAAAAATGATAACTTAACTTCCCGTGAATTAGAAATTGTTCATCAGGTGGTTGAGGGTTTATCAAACAAAGAGATTGCAGAGAAATTAAATATTAGTGTCAGAACTGTTGATTCCCATAAGAATAACATTTTACATAAACTCGGCTTAAAATCTTCTGTCGAATTGGTAAAATACGCCATTAAAAACAATCTGGTTATGCTAGATTAATATTGAGGGAAATACTTAGACAAAATTTTGGTTCTAAGTAATATTACCTAGACTTCCTCAAAGATTTTCCTATATAATTTTCAGCTTTTTTACCGATTGTAGGTGTGCACTGCTATCGATAATTTTGCCCTATGCACAATAGTTCTATGGAGAGAAATCATGCAGTTACATCGCCCATCAAAGCATCATGCTTTACTATTTTCCTATCCCGACAATTAATCCTAAATAATAAAACCTATGAAACAAAAAGCTAAACTTTTAAGTGTCTTACTTCTTTTTTTAATGAGTATGAGCAATTTATTTGCGCAAGAGGAACCCAAAGAATCGCACTGGAGTATGGGTGTTGATTTTACCAGCCGATATATTTGGCGCGGATTAAATCTCGGAGCTTCGTCACCCAGCATACAACCTTATTTGGAGTTTGGGTTTGGATCTGAAAACCATGCTTTTACAATAGGTGCATGGGGCGCTTATTCAACCAATGGAACACAAACCGGACAAGAAGCTGATATTTATTTGACGTATACTTTAAATCAATTATTCACTTTCACCCTAACCGATTATTTTTTCCCAGATGAAACATCCGGAAGAAATGATTACTTCAACCGTAATATGAATTGGGATAAGATCAATCATGGTGACAAAGATCAAACAGGTCATATTGTAGAGGCTGCATTGGCATTTAATGGCACAGAAAAATTCCCCATCAGCATCATGTTTGCCATTAATATTTGGGGTGCCGATTCCAGAAAATACATCGAACAATCAGGAGTCATGGTACCTGAAGATAAGATCGTGATGTCGAAATATTTGGAATTTGGCTATTCAACAGAAATTCAGGGTACTTCACTGGATTTTTTTGCAGGATTGGCATTGGATAATCCCAAAACCGAGAGAGGTGAACCAACAGGCTTTTATGGTCAGGAAAATGCCGGACTTGTTAACCTTGGATTAACACTTTCAAAAGAAATACAAATTTCGGATAAATTTTCGTTGCCTGTTTCAGCATCATTAATTACCAATCCTGAAGCGGGTAATATTTTTATGGTATTTGCAGTATCCTTATAATTCAAATATTAAACTAATTAAAAAATTACAATTATGTTCGACACAGGTTCAACAACATTTATGGTTTTATGTACAAGCTTGGTGATGCTTATGACACCGGGTTTGGCATTCTTTTACGGCGGTTTAGCCAGTAAAAGAAACATTCTGGGAATCATGGTACAAACATTTGTATCGCTTGGAATTACAACAATTATGTGGGTAACCATTGGTTATTCGCTATGTTTTAGCGGTGGCGAAGGAGGCATCATTGGTAACCTTGATTTCGCTTTTTTAAAAGGAATTGCATTTGATCAGGCCTACGATAATGGGAAATATCCGGTTTACATATTTATTGCCTATCAAATGATGTTCGCGATCATAACTCCTGCGCTTATTACGGGTGCATTTGTAAATCGTGTAACCTTTAAAGCCTATCTCATTTTCTTGGTGCTATGGCAATTATTTGTTTACTATCCATTTGTACACATGGTATGGGGTGGCGGAATACTTGCCGAATGGGGCGTTTTAGACTTTGCCGGAGGTATAGTTGTTCATGCAACCGCTGGTTTTGCTGCACTTGCTTCCGTATTTTATGTAGGTAAACGTCGCGACACCAACTCTCCTCCCAACAGTATTCCATTGGTTGCCATTGGCACCGGTTTATTATGGTTTGGCTGGTATGGTTTCAATGCGGGAAGTGAATTGGATGTTGATGCAATATCAACTTTGGCATTTTTAAATACCGATGTTGCCGCATCTTTTGCCGCAATAACCTGGCTAGTTATCGAATGGATTAAAACTGGTCAACCTAAATTTGTGGGATTATTAACCGGTGCTGTTGCAGGTTTGGCAACCATCACTCCTGCTGCCGGATTTGTACCTATTTGGGCTGCTATGCTTATTGGTATTGCAGCTGGTGCTGTTTGTTTCCTGGCAGTTCAAATGAAAAACAAATGGGGTTGGGACGATGCATTAGATGTTTGGGGAGTTCATGGTATTGGTGGAACTCTTGGCACTATATTATTAGGAGTTTTCGCTTTCTCACATATTAATGGTCAGGCCGGGCTCTTGGAAGGAGATGTAAGTTTCTTTTTAAAAGAACTCACGGCAGTGGTGATTGCAGCAGTTTATGCTTTTGGATTTACCTATTTAATGTTGGTGGTTATTAATCTGATATCTCCGGTAAAAGCAACCGAAGAACAAGAAGAAATGGGCATAGACCAGGCGCTGCATGGTGAAGTTGCTTACGATTCGGGTGCATTATAATAATTATTGAGAAATTAGAGGGTTGAAAAGCCCAATAATTTTAAAACAGGCTACTATGTTCATTGGCAGCCTGTTTTTGTTTAAGAGAATTAAATTTTTAAAACACTAAATTTATTTTTGGAAAAAGCAATTATATGTAGCCAAAACATCAACTTTTTTTGTATATTTGGCTGGTTATAATAGTATGCAATGCAAAATTTAATTGGGCGCAAACATGAGATTGAAATTTTATTAAAGGCTCTAAAAAGCAATAAATCAGAACTAATTGCCATATATGGACGCCGTAGGGTTGGGAAGACATTTCTGGTTCGGGAGGTTTATAAAAATTATATCCAATTTGAAATAGCGGGTATCCACAATGTTACTTTAAAACAACAACTCCATAATTTCCACCTCACACTTTCGGTCAAAAATACCAATTTCCAAAAGCCTTCATATTGGATTGAAGCCTTTCATCAATTGGGACTATACCTTAACAAGCTTAAGATTACAAAGAAGAAAGTAATTTTTATTGATGAATTCCCTTGGTTGGATACCCGAAAGTCAAAATTTCTTCCGGCATTTGATAATTTCTGGAACAGCTATGCGTCAAAAAGAGATGATTTAGTGGTAGTTATTTGCGGTTCAGCAGCATCCTATATGATCCAAAATATTATCAAAAGCAAAGGAGGGCTCCATAATAGGTTAACCGAAAAAATCCAATTAGCACCATTTAATTTATATGAAACCGAACAGCTTTTCAGAAAAAATAAAGTTAAGCTTTCCAGATACGATATACTGCAAATTTATATGGCTATGGGAGGAATCCCCCATTACCTCGAAAGAATTTCATCAGGTGAAAGTGTTGCCCAAGCTATTAACCGTTTATGCTTTAGGAGGGATGGTTTTTTAAGATCTGAATTTGAAAATATTTTTGCTTCCCTTTTTGAGCAGCACGAAAACCATGCATTGATCATCAGGACATTGGCATCTATCAGAAAGGGCTTAACCAGAACCGAAATTGTAACCCGTGGAAAAATCGCATCGGGAGGCACTTTAACAAAGACATTAACTGAACTGGAAGAATCGGGGTTCATTGAAAAGTACATCCCCTATCAGGGAAATAAAGATGCTATCTATAGGTTATCTGATGAATATTCGATGTTTTATATCAAATATATCGAAAACACAAAAGCATCCGACAATGATATTTGGATGAAGATGTATCAGGATTCATCCTACAAAATCTGGTCGGGTTTTAGTTTTGAAACCATCTGCATGAAACATCTTGCACAGATAAAAGAAGGCTTAAAAATTTCTGGGATTAATGCATTCCAAGGTAGTTGGATCGAGAAAAATTCAACAAACAGTGCACAGATTGATTTGCTAATTGATCGAGATGACAATGTAATCAATCTTTGTGAAATGAAATTTTACAATACCGAATATGCCATCGATAAAAAATACGCCAATGAAATTGCAAAAAAAGTAAATGCTTTTTCTGACTGTACCAAAACGAAAAAGAGTGTATTTGTAACCTTTATAACAACTTACGGACTTATTCAAAATCAATATAGCAAGCAATATGTGCAAAATGAGCTCACGATGGATCATCTTTTTATTGATTTATAACTAGCCAAAACTATCAAATAAACATTACTTTTGGCTGAATATATCCACTTATTTAATAAAATAAAAAATGCAAAAAAAGAACTGGAAACTCAGATTAGGATTAATTCTTATTATTGTTTCGATTCCACTGTTTTTATCCTTGCCTTTCATTCCTTTTCTTAATTTAGAAAATAACCAGAAGCTAACCTTTACGACAATTGTTTTCATCTCGGCTGAAGTGCTCTTTTGGTCGGGCGGAATTTTGGTTGGGAAGGAATTATTTCAGAAATATAAATCCCTCCTAAATCCTAAAACCTGGTTTAAAAAAAGATCAAAAAAAACTTAAAAATAATAGTATTTAATTCTTTAATTTGAGTCTTTAGTTTGCTTGCTTTCACCTAAAACCAAAAACCATGAAAGAAATCTTTAAAAAAACGCTCTTAGGAATAGGGATCTTAATTGCATTAATTGTGATTTTCATTGTTGGATACATGTTAAAAGCAAAATCAGAAATCAAAAAAATGACCCCCACCGAAACGAAAGAGATTATTGCAAACATCTATTCGATCAAGGATTCGTTCACAAATATGTACCTGATAAAAGACAGTGCCACGTATATCGCAATAGATGCAGGAAACGATTTAGAAGTGATCTCGGAAGAATTAAAAAAACTGAATATTAAACCTGACCAAGTTACGGCAGTGCTTTTGACCCATACCGATGCGGACCATGTCGCTGCCCTGAGTTTATTTAAAAATGCCGAAGTCTATCTTTCAAAACAGGAAGAGCAACTCCTTACCGGAGAAAAGTCCCGATTCTTATTTTTTGGAAATACCATTGATGCTGAAGAATACACCCTGATTGAGGACCAACAAATTTTTAATATCGGAAATTTAAAGATTCAAGGGATTCTAACCCCGGGACATACAGTTGGTGCAATGTGCTATCTGGTTGACGATAAGTATTTGTTCGTTGGAGATGTCCTAAGTATAAAGGATGGAAAGATTGATAAGTTCAATACATTTGCGAATACTGATACCAAAACAGCAATTAAATCTATCGCATTAATCACAAAATTACCCTATGCAGAATATATATTTACTGCCCACTACGGATATACCAACAATTATAAAACTGCAGTTGAATCATGGAAATAAGCATTTTTACCAACAAATCTATTATCCCCGGTAATGATGATTTGAAATCTCCGCTGGGTGAAACCTACCCATTTTGGTTTTTATTAAGGGATTATGTTTTTGATAAATATCCGACCGCCAAGGAAGAATGGAATTACCCGGGGAAAAATTACGGTTGGAGTTTTCGTATTAAGGATAAAAACCGGGCAATCATTTACTTTTTGCCTCGCGAGGGATATTTTAAAGTGGCCTTTGTATTTGGGCAAAAAGCAACAGATCAGGTGATGGCTTCCCGGATTTCCGAAGAAATTAAAACCGAACTGCGAAACGCTAAGGTTTACATGGAAGGCAGAGGTATTGGAATAGAAGTTAGAGATGAATCAAAATTGCCAGACATTAAGAATCTGATTGAGATAAAAATATCCAACTAGTTAGCATAACCTACATCATTTCTGCTTTGAAAACTGGGCAGATATTGCTATTATTGTTTAAATTTAATGAATGAACGATTAAAAATTCAAACCCTCGTTTATGCCAATCTCAAAATCGGTTCTATTGATCTTCAGCATCCTTTTAATTCCCTTTACATATGCCCATTCACAACAACATGTCGAGAGAAATACTGATACTACAATTGTAATTGCTACTTCCGGAAACAGTTGGGTTGTGAACGACCCTTTTCAATCATCGGAAGTAATTTCTTCGGATGGAATTACGAATTGGACAAATCAGGACCAAATTATCCGTACTTACTTTTACGTTGATAAACCCGGACAAATCAGCTTGTCCTTAAAAATAAAAACAGAAAAAGGTTCATCTGTTATTAAAGTTGGGGTTGGCGATTTTTCGAAAAATATTATAATTAACAATGCCGAATTTGAGCAAATTGATATTGGCAATTTTGAGGTTCATTCTGCAGGTTACCATTTCATCGAATTGAAAGGATTAGAAAAAGAAGGAAACACTTTTGCAGATGTTATGGAAATTAAACTCACTTATGATTCTTCAAAAAATGCGATTAAATACATAGCCGATGATTTTTATTTTGGGAGAAGGGGGCCATCTACCCATTTACTTTTCCAAACTCCGCCTGAAATTGATGATATTGAATGGTTTTATAATGAAATAGAAATCGATGAAAATCAGGATGCCATTGGATCCTATTTTATGGCATGCGGCTTTACCGGCGGATACTTTGGAATACAGGTGAATTCAGAAACTGAACGAAGAATTTTGTTTTCGATTTGGAGCCCTTATAATACCGACGATCCCAAAAGCATTCCTGAAGAATACCGGATCAAATTACTTTCAAAAGGAGATGGAGTTACAACAGGAGAATTTGGAGATGAAGGATCGGGAGGGCAGAGTTATAAAATATTTCCATGGAATGTTAAGACCCGATATAAATTCATCATCAGTGCTAAACCGACCGATAATGAATCAACGGACTACACAGCTTATTTTTGCGATCCAAAGGAAGGAACTTGGAATTTGATAGCCAGCTTTCGTAAACCAAAAACGCATTCATATCTAACCCGACTTTACTCTTTTTTAGAAAATTTCATCCCCGAAACAGGAATTATCAGTAGGCAAGGTGGCTTTTATAATCAATGGATTAGAGATTCGAAAGGAAAATGGCACGAAATTAATGAAGCCCGGTTCTCTGCCGATGCTACTGCAAAAAAAGGTTCACGTCTCGACTATTCAGGAGGAATCAAAAATGATGGCTTTTATTTAAAAAATTGTGGCTTTACCAACGATCATCTAAAAATTGGAACACCTCTTAAGCGTCCCCAAAATGGCACTTCGCCTTCCGTTAATATTAATGAACTTGATAAAATAAATAACTCCCATAAAATTCAATAAAATGCATCGACCTAAACTTTTAAACTTATCTTATTCTTTAAGCATTATGTTTTTCTTTGCCTGCTCCGTCGAAAAACCCAATCAAATAAATTATCGGGGAAAAAACATTTCAGCATCTGACTACGAAATGAGTTATGAGAGTGGGAATTGGGAACATCCGGATTATTCCAAAGCATTTGAATCATTAGGAAATCAACGAATAGTGGTCGAAGTTGGTGAACAAACCGACGGACCTGTGCAAATTAAAATTCCCTGGCGAAGAAAAGATGACAATCCTCAGGATAAAACCATAATTATCATCGATGCCAATACCAATATACCCATTGAAAATATTCAAGTTCTTGAAATAAATAATGAGTTTGGGCATCTTGTTTTTGAACCGAATAAAAGATCTTCAAAGTACTATGTATATTATTTACCTCATCAATCAACGGGGAGTTATTATCCTAAACTTCATTATCTAAAACCTTTAGAGTTAAGCAATGAATCTATAACATTGAAAAACAAACTCACAAGCGATCAAATACAGCGTTTACCAAAAGCAAAAATCATAAGTGCCCAGTCCATAGATGATTTCAACTCTTTTTTACCAATGGAAATTATTGCTACGAAGGAAGAAGTTTCAGATTTTATTCAAAACGATCCCGGGCTATTTTATTTATTTCCCGAATACAGGGAACGTCCAATTAAGATGGATGATTATTTGCCACTTCATTGGATTAAACCTCTTAAAAAAGTGAATGGATTATCCGATAAGGTGCTTCGGGGTGAATTTTATACTTTTCAAATCGGGGTATTTGCAGCATCCGAAAACTTAAAAAATATCATAGTTCAGTTCACCGATCTCAAAAGCGGTAAAAACACCATTCCCAAAGAAATGATCACCTGTTTTAATACTTCAGGAATTGATCTGAATGGAGTGCCTTTCAATAGAATATTAAATATTTCATCAGGAAAAATACAAGCACTTTGGTTTGGGATTGATATTCCTGAATCAACCAGGCAGGGTGAATATTTAGGTCACATTATCGTGAAGCCGGTAGGACCAAGATCAGACACCGTTATTATAAAACTGAAGGTGTTAAATGAAGTAATTGCCAATCATGGAGATGATTCGCCGGAGAATATGACCAGACTTCGTTGGTTAAATTCAAGCATCGGGACTGATCCTGATTTTATTGTTAAGCCTTTTGAAGCTGTAAAAATTGATGATAAAACCATTCGGATTATAGGTCGTGATATTACATTAAACGACTACGGTTTGCCCGAAAAAATTTCTTCATTTTTCACTCAGGAGATGACAAAATTAAAGGATGACAAGGAAGATGTATTAGCGAAACCAATACGATTTGAGATTATCAACAAAGATGGCAGACCCGAACTATGGGACACCAGCCCTTACACAATTGATCAAACATACCCTGGTGAAGCTAACTGGGAATCGATCAATACTTCAAAAAATTTCAGAATGAAGTTGACCGGTAGTGTTGAATATGACGGAATGCTCGATTATAAAATCCAGGTAACTGCAATCAATGATGCCAATATCAAAGACATTAAACTTGAAATTCCGATGCAAAAAGATGCAGCCCAATATATTTTGGGATTAGGATTTAAAGGCGGCAAACGTGAAGAAAATATTGCCTGGAAATGGGATGTAAAAAAGCATCAGGAAGGGGTTTGGCTGGGAACCATCAATAAAGGATTACAGTATGTTTTGAGGGACGAAAAGTACGAACGTCCGCTTAACACGAATTTCTACCAAACCAAACCTTTGATCCTTCCGACATCATGGTATAATGAAAATAAAGGCGGAATCAACATTTCATCAAATAATGAGAGCGTAAATATTGAAAATTACTGCGGTTCACGCACAATGCTTGCCGGAGATACCTTAAATTTTAATATCCGTTTTTTAATAACGCCTTTTAAACTGATCGACACGAAAGAACATTTTTCGACCCGTTTTGTGCATAAATACGTACCTGTTGATTCGGTAGCGAAATGGAAGGGAACCATTGTCAATGTTCATCATGCCAATGAAATAAATCCTTACATCAATTACCCGTTTTATAACGTTGAACAACAAAAAGCATACATCAATGAGGCCCACAGCAAAGGCATCAAAGTGAAACTATATAATACCATCCGTGAGCTCAGTTATAAATCTTACGAATTATTTGCACTCAAAAGTTTAGGTGATGAAATATTTAATGATGGCCAAGGAGGTGGGCATAGTTGGTTGCAGGAGCATTTTAAATCTCACTATTTTTCAGCCTGGCATGCTACCACCGTGAATGATGCAGCCATTTTGAACAAGGGCAATTCACGCTGGACCAATTATTACATCGAAGGGATTAACTGGCTGGCAAAAAATCAAAAAATTGATGGTTTATATTTAGATGACATCGCTTTTAGCCGAACAACCGTCAAAAGGATTGCCAGTGTTTTGAACGCGCATAGAGAAAATTTTGTAATCGACCTGCATTCGGCCAACCAGTACAATTTCAGGGATGGGTTCATCAACAGTGCTTTACTTTACATGGAACACATGCCTTATATTTCAAGGCTTTGGTTTGGTGAATATTTCGAATACAATTTAAATCCTGATTATTGGCTCACTGAGGTTTCCGGAATTCCGTTCGGACTGACAGGTGAAATGCTTGAAGGCGGTGGGCACCCTTTCCGTGGACTGGTTTACGGAATGACCAACCGGGTTTATGGCGATAGCGACCCGCGGGCAATCTGGAAATTATTTGATGACTTTGATATTGCCAACAGTGAAATGTTGGGATATTGGGTAGATCGTTCCCCCGTAAAAACCAATCATCAAAACATCAAATCAACAGTTTACCTGGAAAAAGATAAAGTGCTGATTGCCATCGGCTCCTGGTCGGATAAAGATGAGAATGTTATTTTGAATATTGATTGGAGAAAATTGGGTTTTAACAATAACAATGTGCATTTATTCAGCCCCAAGATTGAAGGCTTACAAGATGAAAAATCCTATGATATTGACAAAGCAATTTTAGTTGAAAAGAATAAAGGATTAATTTTAATTTTAAACTCAAACTAGTCGACAAATAAAATTTAACTAAATTATTATTAAACAATAGTCACTGTGCATTCAATGATGATAGCCCCATGCGGAATGAATTGTGCGTTGTGTTATGCATACCAACGGGATAAAAATAAATGTGATGGTTGTTGGGGCGCTTATGAGCAAAAACCTAACTCATGCAGAAAATGCAGCATTACTAATTGTGAACATCTTGCAAAAACCGAGTCGAAGTTTTGTTACGATTGCGAAAAATTTCCTTGCAAAAGGTTGAAACAGTTGGATGAAAGATACAGGACTAAATACCACATGAGCATGCTTGAAAATCTTTCAAATATTAGAACATACGGAATAGATGTTTTTATTAATAATGAACGTGAAAGATGGAAATGCGCTCATTGCGGTGCTACCTTTTGTGTTCACCATCATTGTTGCTCAAATTGTGGAAAAAATTAAATCTTGATTATACCGGCTTATGAAAAAACAAATAAAACTTCTCTCATTTTTTATTTTAATGAGTTCCTGTCAATTTCAAAAAAATAAGATGGATACAATTTCTGATTCTCCAAATAATAATGGAAATCTAACCCAATATGTAAATCCTTTGATTGGCACCAAAAATATGGGCCATACGTTTCCGGGGGCAACCACACCTTTCGGGATGGTACAATTAAGCCCCGAAACCAATCAACAAGTGATGTATATTGATGGTAAATACAATCCCGATACTTATAGATATTGCTCAGGATATCAATATGATGATACCACCATTTTCGGGTTCAGTCATACCCATTTTAGCGGAACGGGGCATTCTGATTTAGGTGATTTTTTGGTCATGCCAACCGTTGGAAAATTAAATTTAAATCCCGGTGACGCGAACATACCCGAAAGTGGTTATCATTCGCAATTTTCGCATCAAAATGAATTTGCTGAACCCGGATATTATAAGGTTCGATTAGACGACTACAACATCAATGCTGAATTAACAGCTTCCGACAGAGTTGGATTTCATCAGTATACTTTTCCGGAGACCGACAGTGCACATATTATTTTGGATTTGATTTCAAACATTTATAATTACGACGATAAAAATGTTTGGACCTTTGTGCGTGTTGAAAACGACTCACTTGTGACAGGCTACAGGCAAACCCATGGCTGGGCCCGCACCCGGACCGTTTATTTTGCCATGCAATTTTCGAAGCCATTTTATCAATACGGTCATAAAAAATATGATGAAATGAAGTACAATGGCTTTTATCGACGATTTAACGAAGCTGAAAACTTCCCTGAAATGGCTGGCAAAAATATCCGGGCCTATTTCGATTTCAAGACAGAAAAAAACGAGCAAATTAAAATCAAATTTGCCCTTTCTTCGGTCAGTACAAATGGAGCTTTAAATAATTTAAAGGCGGAAATTCCACATTGGGATTTTGATAAAGTGAAAGCTGAAACCCAACAAAAATGGAATATAGAATTATCAAAAATCGCAGTCGAAACAGAAACGCTCGAGCAAAAAGAGACCTTCTATTCAGCCATGTACCACAGCATGCTCAGCCCCATTATATATGAAGATGTGGATGGTTCTTACCGTGGGTTGGATCAAAATATTTATCTATCGGATGGATTTATAAATTATACCATTTTCTCCCTTTGGGATACTTACCGCGCACTGCATCCACTGTTCAACATCATTCAACCTAAAAGGAATAACGACATGATCAAATCGATGTTGGCTCATCACGACCAGAGCGTGCATAAGATGTTGCCCATTTGGAGCCATTATGCCAATGAAAACTGGTGTATGATTGGTTATCACTCGGTTTCGGTAATTGCCGATGCCATTGCAAAAGGCACCACAGATGTAGATTTGAACAGGGCATTAAAAGCATGTGAAAACACATCTACAGTTCCTTATTTTGATGGTTTGGATTATTATATTAGTAAAGGTTACGTACCCGAAGATAAGAGTTCTTCTTCCGTATCCAAAACTTTGGAATTTGCTTACGACGACTGGTGTATTTCTCAAATTGCTAAGAAAGCCGGCAATGAACAATCCTCATTAACTTATCAAAAACGCTCCAAAAATTATGTGAATGTTTATGATCCTGAAATTGGATATATGCGACCCAAGCTGGCCGATGGAACCTGGCGCCCTGAGTTTAACCCGATTGATACCCACGGACAGGGCTTTATTGAAGGAAATGCCTGGAATTACGGATTATACGTACCTCATGAAATTGATAATATGATTTCGATGATGGGTGGAAAAGACAAATTCTCTGCTCATCTTGATATGATTTTCACCACTCCGATTGAAGATAAATTCATCGAAAAAAATGAAGATATCACACGTGATGGCATCATCGGGAATTATGTGCATGGAAACGAACCCGGGCATCACATGCCTTATTTGTACAACTGGACCAACGACGCATGGAAAACACAAGAAAGGGTTAGGATGATCATGAAAACCATGTACAGCAATAAAGAAGACGGTTTGTGTGGCAATGACGATGCCGGACAGATGAGTGCCTGGTATATTTTCAGTGCTCTGGGTTTTTATCCCGTAACTCCGGGCTCAGATGAATATGCGATTGGCAGTCCGATGGTTAACAAAGCAACCATTCAGCTTGAAAATGGAAAAACCTTAATTATCAATACGATCAACCAAAGCTCTGAGAATGTTTATGTCGAAAAAGTAGAAATTAACGGAAAAGTTATTGTAGGAAATATTTTAAAACATAGTAACATTGCTAACGGCGGGCAGATAACTTTTTATTTGCGGAATAACCATAAAGAGATCTAAAAGAAAAAGCAGCAACCGGATTGAACACAGTTGAAAATTATTTATATTTGATAAAATAAAAGATTTTTTCTAATTAAACAAAGTTATTAATCAAGATTTTAAACTCTTAAATGCTATGAAACTTCTAAGATCATTATTCATTGTACTATTATTGTTGGCCATAAGCAGCCAATCTTGCAAAAAAAGCAAATCCTCTGTAATAGAAGGTGAGCAATCACCAATGGGAGTAGTTGGTACTACCGTTCAGGTATCCACCGGAAATGTGGCTGGTGTTAGTAATATTACAGGTTCGGTAACAGAACTAGAGGATGGAATATCCACATTTACGGCATCTGCAACAATTACCAACTCACGAATAAAAACACTGCTGGCCAATTTTCCTGAATTTACCATTTCGGGAAACAATGTTAGCATCTCAGAACTTAAGTTTAAAATAACCGATCAGGGATATCAGGCCGTCAATGTGCTGGATCCAGGGGTCCTTGTTAATTACAACTCAAATGTTGGAGATACCTATCCAATCGCCGGAACAAATTCGAGCAGGACTGTTGTTAGCAAATCAACCGTGGATGATTACTCCTGGGGATATATGGACATTAAAGTTTCAGTGGTTGAAGAAAATCCAAATAAACTAGGGGTCAAAAAAATCAAATACATAGCCAATCATAGATGGGGACTTGTTGCGATTGTGATCACTTTTGATGATAATACAGAACTTAATTTTGGTTTGTTTTCAAGCACGAACAATTAAATTAATTTGACATTTTACTTAACCTGTTACTCTGCCATCGTTAAAATTACGAGTGGATAGCTAATTATGAACCTATGCATTACCTTAATATTTTAGGAGAAAAAAAACCTATACCACCTTATCCACATCATAAAGATTATATTTACAGATGTTATCGCTTCTTTGAAGTAGATAATTTATTTTCTTTTCTTACCATTAATGGTAAATTCAGACTTATCAAAGAATATCTTACCAATCGCAAGTATAAAATTTCAATTCCACGCGATTTACTTATTGATCCAACAAGTTCTTGTAACTTAAAATGTAAAGGGTGTTGGGCCGCCGACTATGACAGAAACAATAACTTATCCTTTGAAAAACTTGATGAAATCCTTACAGAAGCTGAAAAGCTCGGAGTGATGGATATAGTAATGAGCGGTGGCGAACCACTTATGCGTAAAAACGACATTATTGAGCTTTGCCGCAAGCACCATAAACTCACATTTGCAATGTTTACCAACGGAACGCTTATTGATGAAGCTTTCGCAGATGAAATGGCCGAACTTGGTAATTTAAATGCTTTTATCAGTATCGAAGGGTTTAAGCAAGAGAATGACTTTAGGAGAGGTGAAGGTACATTTGATAAAGTAGTCGCAGCCATGGATCTTTTGAAAAAAAGGGATATCGGGTTTGGATTCTCGGCCTGCTATCATGCTAAAAATTACGAAACCATTGCAAGCGACGAGTTTCTTGATTTTATACGGTTGAAAGGTGCATGGTTTGGTTGGCTGTTTAATTATATCCCTGTTGGAAGCGACGCAGATGTTTCATTGTGTTTGAATGCAAAACAACGTCGGTTTGTAAAAGAAAAAATCGAGCAGTATTCTCTCAAGCATAAATACGCCATCATTGATTTTGCCAATTGCGGACATAAAGCTTTCGGTTGTGTTGCTGCCGGGAATGATTTTGTACACATCAATGCAAATGGAGATGTTGAACCTTGCGCATTCTGCCATTATTCGGATACAAACATCAATGATAAATCGCTTGAAGAGGCGTTGCGCTCACCCTTTTTTAAAAAATTCCGAAGAGCAAAACCTTTTTCATCGAACTTTATGCGACCCTGCCCTATGGTAGATGTTCCCGAAGCAATCGTTGAACTCACTAAGTTAGAAGGAGTTAAATCGACCCATCTCAATAATCCTGAATCAGCTGAACAGTTAGTTCGAAAGACCATTCCCTTTGCTGATGCCTGGAAACCTGTTGCAGACGAAATGTATAAAGATCTCCCTAAAAAGCAGAAGAGAAGGCTGAATATTATTTCTAGGCTTTATTTGCGCTCTAACAATATTGTTAACCGTTAATTAGCTGATATTATCCGCTAAATATTCTAAATCCGGAGTTCTTAAAATTGAGAAAACATGATTAAAATAACATTTCTACCATATAAATTCAAATTTTTAGGTTTTGCGCTTATTGTCATTGGCTGCTTCTTTGCAGTTCTTTACAACTGTTTCGGTTTTTCGTTGCAAATGCCTGCTTTTGCGATATATTCTTCATTTATGCAAACCAAAATATTTACTATTATTCATACCAATTTTGCCGACGAACTAATACTTTTGCTACTCATCGCTGGATTACTATTTCTGATGTTTTCGGAAGACAGGTTTGAAAATCAACATCTCAATCAATTTCGAATAAAGGCACTTATTTATGCTATAATTACGAACTACCTCTTGCTGATTTTTTCTATCCTCTTTATATTTGGCGGTGGGTTTATGTCTGTGCTTATATTTAATTTATTTTCGATCTTAATTATTTATCAAATATTTTTCTACATTTTTAAAAAACGGTTTAAAAACAATTCCGGAAATCATAATAAAAATAATAATGAATCTTGATCACATCCACTTTAAAACCAGAAATGATTTCAGGGAATGGCTAAAAATCAATCATGATAAAAGCATTGGCATCTGGATCATTTTCCATAAAAAACACACTCAGAGAGAAACCATCTCTTATGATGAAGCTCTTGACGAAGCATTGTGTTTCGGATGGATCGATAGCACAAAAAAAGGGTTGGATGATGAAAAATATATCTGGAAATTCACTCCCAGAACCAATATAAAAAACTGGTCGGACATCAATAAAATGAGGGTTAACAAATTAATTAAAACCGGATTGATGACTGAAGCAGGATTGAATAAAATAGACCTTTTTTTAAGCACCGGAAAAGTTGACTGGAAAGTTGAAGCAAAACAAAAACTCCCCAAAGAAGCATTGAATATCCCCGAATTTATCGTCGAATATTTTGAAAAACATGAGCCCGCCCTTGCCAATTTCAATAAATTAGCTCCATCCCATAAAAGAAATTATATATTATGGATTGCAGACGCTAAACGACCAGAGACAAAAATTAAAAGACTTACCGAATCGGTAATGTTATTATTAAAAAATGAAAAATTAGGAATGAAATGAAAATTGCAATTATTGGTACAGGCGGTGTTGGTGGCTACTTTGGCGGAAAAATGGCCCAGGCCGGATTTGATGTAACTTTTGTGGCAAGGGGCAAACATCTGAATGCCATCAAAACAAAGGGGTTGACTGTCAAAAGCATATTAGGTGATTTTGAAATTAAAAACGCAAAAGCAACTGACAATATTGAAAATATCGGCCCTGCCGATCTCATCATTATTGCAGTAAAGGCATGGCAAGTTAAAGAGTTAGCCAAGGACCTAAAACCGATCATTCACGAAAAAACCATGATTCTTCCATTGCAGAATGGAATTATGGCAGTTGATGAGTTGAAAGAACAGATTAGTGAGCAAAATATTATAGGTGGTCTGTGTCGGATTATCAGTAAAATTGAATCCCCCGGGGTTATCAATCATCTTGCGATAACACCTACCATTGTTTTTGGGGAGATCTCAAATATCAAAACAGAAAGGCTTCTGGTTTTAAAAGAAATTTTTGACAGATCAGGAATAAAATCAAGTATCGCCGACGACATCCATGCCGAACTTTGGAAGAAATTTATTGGCATTTGTGTGAGCGGATTATTGGCGGTTACAAAAACCACCTATGGCGAATTGAGAGCGTTAAAGGAAACAAGGCAAATGATGATAGAATTATTAGCTGAAATTTTTCAATTATCACAAAAAACTGGAATACAACTTGAAGCCGGCTTTTTGGATAAAACCATTTCATTCATCGATTCATTCCCTCCCGATTCGACTTCCTCACTAACCAGAGATGTATGGGAAGGTAAACCCTCCGAAATTGAATACCAGAACGGTACAGTTGTCCGACTTGGAGAAAAATACGGGATTCCAACTCCGGTAAATCGTTTTGTTTACAACTGCATTTTACCCATGGAGGCAAAAGCAAGATTATTTTCAATAAATCGCTAAAACGACTGATAAACATTATCATATAAGTAAAAGTGAAAGATTTGTAAGTAAAAACCTGAATATTCTTAATGAAAACGAAATTGAAATAGATGGTATTATTTATAAATGAATTGTTTCTTTTTTAATATTAAAAACACAGTTCTAAATGTTAAAACATAAGAACATATGAACCGGATTATTAAATTTATTTTAAGCATATTATTTTTATTTGTTGGAATTACAGGTGGAATGCTTTATGCTGGAACAGAGCATATTCAAGATAATGCCAAAATATTAGTTATGGTAGAATACCAACTATGGATTCCAAATGTTGATTGGGCAAATAAGATATTCCATGAACAATCACTGCAAGACTCGAATACAGAAAGAATCTTTAGAAATAGAATTGAAACTGTTTATTCTGAAGTTAAGATTGGGCAGTTTAAAGGTTTTCAATTACCTGAAGAATGGCAAAAAGAAAATGAAACGGATAGGATTTTTTGGGGTAAAAAGAGTGAATCAATGCTAAGAAATTGGGTTTTACCGAGAAAAAAACGCTGGAATTTAGATGGTACTTGGAACTGGTAGCAAATTATGTATGAAGGTTACTTATATACGGTTAATATAAAATGAGTAAAAGGAATTGGAATAAAAGCACCTAATCGAATTCTAAGACCTAACCAAACTTTATACAGAAAATATTTTTAAATTTTATGATTATAGAGCAACGCCCTCTGGATTATATTGCTCAAGGGATGTTTATCCGGGCGGGTCACCCTCTGGAAAAATTACACCAGCTATTTGGCGATGATGTAAAGTTTATTTGTATTTTTAAACTTTTTAAACAGCTTACAACAAGTGTGCGCTGCTGCTTATACAGGGCACACACATCGTATCTATCGCACTTGGGCTGATGACACATTTGGAGTTCTTAATGATTTTTGGTAATTTTATTATCTGGGGATAAGAAAGCCCGCCTGCCCGCCCGGACGAGCCGTTCGGACGGGAATGACGCAGTCGGGCAGGCAGTTTCAAACCTGCCGGCAGTACAGGCAGGCAGACTTCCAAACAACAAATACGCAAACCGTTAGCGTTCACGATACAATGCCCAAACCGAGTTCAACTTTAATGCGTTAAATTTAATGAAATAAAATATGAAACTAATTGAAAAAATTTTAGCACCAATTGATATCATTACTGGCTCAGCGGAACAGATAAATGCCGCAATAAAACTGGCAAATGATTACAAATCGTAAATAATACGATGTAAGTTATTAGTGACAAGGAACTAAATGATAATATAAAAGATATTGTCGTAAAAAGGTAAAAGAATCATAAATGAGGTTAAAGAGGTTCTAATTAGCAATAAAGTAAAAGTACGTGAACCGGAAGTTATCTTTGGTTAATTAGTTGACACTATTGTTCAGAAGGCAAATTCAGAGAAAGGCAACCTGATACTAATTGGTGCAAAAGAAAAAATCAGGGAAAAATTTAAAATAGGTATAATTGCTGAACAAATTACAGGGAAGAACACGGGAGTGGTTTGCTTAGTTTCGGTTATATTATCAAAACAAATTGCCGGTTTTATTGGTTGAATAAGGTAACAATACAAAAAAACAGAGAAAAATGAAAGATTATACAACAATACTTGTTCCTGTTGATTTTAATGAGCCTTCGTTAAAAGCGACGCAGTATGCAGCTCAATTGGCAGGCAGTCAAAATGGCGAAGTAATTTTAATGAATGTGATTGAAACCCCCGGCTTGTTAATGGAATTCTTTTCTTCAGGCGATGAACTGGTGAAAATTACCAACAAGGCAAAGGATAAATTACTTGAACTTACAGGTTCGCTGCAAAAGAGTTGGCCAAATGTAAAATTCAGAACCTTGGTCGAGCGCGGAAAACCATACATTAAAATTCTTGAAGCAGCCCAGCAATCAGAGATTAAAATGGTTGTGTTGGGCGAAAACCACGATTGCCAGGAACCTAATACCGAGCTGGGTACAACGGTTTTCCACGTAACCCTGAAATCGACCGTTCCGGTGCTTACCATAAAAGGTATGCCGGTTAAATCGAAGAACAAAATCGTTTTACCACTCGATTTAACCCGCGAAACCGCTAAAAACCTCAAAGCAGCACTGATGTACGGTAAAAATTACAATTCCGAAATTCACCTGGTTTCGGCGTTGATTGGAGGAATCAGGATTAGTGAGAGCAGGATTTACAAAAAACTGAAAGAGGCGGAGAAGGTTTTGAATGCCAATGATATAAGAACTCAGGTTAAGGTTTTTGACATATCAAAAGTGCCGCCTTTCATGCGTGTGCTCGAGTATGCCGAGGAAGTTGAGGCCGACATGATTATTGTAATGACCCATCAGGAGGGTTTCTCTTACGACAATTATATCGGCGCTTTTGCCCATCATATCATCAACTTATCGAAAGTATCGGTACTCAGTCTTACAGCTTCTGCAACCAACAATGATATTGACCATTATTTTAAAACCTTTATTGATCCAATCGGTTTCTTTCGGAGATAATTAACCCGGTTAAAAAAGATTTTGTATTTCTGATGTTAAATTTATTAATCTTATTTTTTTTACTGGCGCTCGGAATTTTAATGCTGCCAAAGCCAATAAAATCCAATAAAGGTATTTTTATTGCAGTTGTGCAGTTGGCTGCTTTTATCTGGTTCGCAAGTAAAATTCAGTTCATTTCGGCTGAAAAACCGATAACCCTTTTTATGAACTGGATTCCTGAGTTGGGGCTGAATATTGAATTTTTGCTTGACGGATTAAGCCTTGCTTTTGCATTGCTGGTTAGCGGTATTGGTGCTTTAGTTTTTCTTTATGCTCATTCGTACATGAAAAGCTATGATCACACCGACAAATTCTTCTTCTTTTTATTCCTTTTCAGTGGTGCCATGTTGGGTTTGGTGATGTCGGCCAACTTAATTCAGCTTTTTATATTTTGGGAATTTACAACTGTTCTCTCCTTTTTCTTAATCAGCTTTTTTCATGAAAAGGAAGTTGCGCGGAAAGCCGCTTTTCAATCGCTGGTTATTACCTTTTTTGGGGGTCTCGCGCTGCTGGCAGGCATCCTTTTAATTGGGAGTGTGGTTGACAGTTATTCACTTAACGATTGGGTTGCAGGTTCAGAAAAAATAAAAGAAAGTAGTTTATACTTACCGGGATTGATATTGATTTTACTTGGGGTTTTTACCAAATCGGCTCAGTTCCCTTTTCATTTCTGGCTTCCGGGAGCTATGCAGGCACCCGCGCCAGTGAGCGCTTACCTGCACTCTGCGACCATGGTGAAAGCCGGTGTTTTTCTGCTAGCCAGGTTAAGTCCGGCACTTGGCGGAACTGCCGAATGGACTTTTGTCATTCCGCTGTTTGGCGTTGTAACCATGCTTATTGGCTCTTATTTTGCCATTACCCAAACCGATTTAAAAGCCATTTTGGCTTACACCACCATCAATGCGCTTGGAATTATGGTACTGCTCATCGGCATCAACACAAAACTTTCGATAAAAGCAGCCGTTTTGTTCCTTTTTATCCACGCATTTTATAAGGCTTCACTTTTTATGATAGCTGGTTTTATTGAAAAGAAAACCGGAACCCGCGACATAAATGAATTGGGAGGTTTGATAAAATCGTTCCCTATTACTTTTGGTATTGCCTTGCTGGCGTTGCTTTCAATGGCCGGACTGCCACCCATGCTCGGTTTTCTGGGCAAAGAGCTGATTTACGAAGCCAAAGTGCAATCGCCGGGTTTTGGGTCGATGATTTTTATTTTTGGAGTAATTTCCAATATTTTCATGTTTGCAGTATCCTCGCGGGTGCTATTTAAGGTATTTCTCGGAAAACCAAAAAACAGTTATACCGTTTCCAAAATTAAAAATGTAATGTTTGTTTTAGGTCCAGGATTGTTGGTATTGCTGAGCCTGATTTTTGGAATTGCGCCAAATATGCTGGGAAAATGGATTATTGAACCGGCAATGAGTGTTATTTATGCTGAACCGGTTAAAATAGAACTCAAACTCTGGCACGGTTTCAACCTGGTACTTTTATTGAGCCTGGCAACGGTTGCGGTTGGAGCATTACTTTCATACATTTTGATTAAGAAAGAATGGGTTGAGGGACAGTGGCGAAAAGTTAACAAGATAATTTTCCCTGTCAGGTTTCCGGAAGTGTTTTCCATAGTGCTTGAAAAGTTTGTTTCCATTTCAGTCAGCAAAACTAAGGTGCTGCAACACGGTTACCACCGATATTACATACTCACAATCATACTTTTTACAGCAGCCTTGCTTTGGTGGCAATTGTACTTTACACGAAGCTGGCATTTGGAAACTGCTTTCACGTTTCAACCATTATACATATCAGGTTTGGTTCTGATTGTAATTCTGGCCACACTGTTTACCGTGCTTACCCACTCGCGCATTGCGGCCATTATTGCCATGGGTGTTACCGGTTATGGATTGGCACTGATTTTTCTGTACTACAGCGCTGTTGACCTGGCAATTACCCAAATTCTGGCCGAAACGCTTATCGTTGTTATGTTTATGCTCATTTTGCAGCGGCTGCCTGTTTTTGCCAAACTTTCGGCAAAAGCAACCAAAATCCGCGACTTAATTGTTGCTTCCATTTTTGGCAGTGCGATGACAATCGTGGCGATAAAAGCCATTAATGTTGATTTTAACAACCCTATTTCGGAGTATTTTATGGTAAACAGCTACGATAAAGCGTATGGTAAAAATGTCGTCAATGTAATCCTTGTCGATTTCAGGGCGCTCGACACACTTGGCGAAGTAACTGTTTTGGCAGTGGCAGCACTTGGCGTTGCGGCATTATTAACCTCAAAAAAACCAAAAACATGAATTCACTGATACTGCAAATCGCTTCAAAATATGTCAGATGGCTGCTGGTGATTTTTTCGGTCATCATTTTAATTCGCGGCCACAATTATCCGGGCGGCGGGTTTATCGGCGGTTTATTGGCCGGACTTTCGCTGGCTTACAAAGGTTTTGCCTTTACTCCCGAACTCCTGAAAAAAGAGATAATAATAAAACCCGAAGGTTTTATCGGGCTCGGGTTAATGCTCGTTTTTATCAGCATTTGGCCCGGCGTTTTTATGAAAAATGCTTTAATGGAAGGTGTTTGGTTTACAATTCCGTTTCCATTTTCGAAAGGAATAAAATTCGGCACCCCTTTTCTGTTTGACATTGGTGTTTTCTTTACGGTAATCGGAGTTACTGTATTGTTTTTGTTTTCATTATCTTACGAAAAAACATGGAAGTAATACTGGCAATATTGGTTGGCGTTTTATACACGGCAGGTGTTTACATGCTGCTGCGAAGGAGTATTCTGAAATTTATCATTGGGATAATTTTTATGAGCAATGCCACCAACTTGCTGGTTTTTCTCTCGGCAGGGCTCATCCCCGGAAGCCCAGCTTTTGTTGACGGCACAACAACCAACGCTGCACAACTGGCCGATCCGCTGCCACAAGCGCTGGTTTTAACAGCAATTGTTATCGGGCTGGGCATGGTGGTTTTTATCCTCGCCCTGAAATATAAGTTTTTTGAAGTTACCGGCACTGATGATTTGGACCAATTAAAACAAACCGATTCACAAAAATGACCATAGTTGCATTGCCCATATTGATTCCGTTCGCGCTGGCTATCTGCCTGTTGATTTTCCGCACGCCAAAAACCTGCCGCTGGGTGGGCCCGCTCGGGAGTTTTACAATTTTCGTGGTTTCGCTGAACCTTTTTTTCCGGTTACAAACCGATGGCATTTTAACCCTGAACATGGGAGGATGGGATGCGCCCTTTGGCATTGTGCTGGTTGTTGATTATCTAAGCGCACTGATGCTGATGGTTTCATCCCTCATCCTTGTTGTTGTTTCGATTTTCGCTATCCGCTTTCTGCCCGATGATATTCCGTTGCCCCGTTTTTACTTTTTCTTTTTCACCCTCGCCATGGGAATGAATGGCGCATTCATCACCGGCGATGTATTCAACCTGTATGTTTGGTTCGAAGTGATGCTTATTTCGTCTTTCGTTTTGATAACGATGGGCAGGAAAAAGGAACAACTGGAAGGAGGAATAAAATACCTCGCCCTCAACCTGGTGGGTTCATTCTTGTTCCTGGCCGGACTTGGATTACTCTACGGAAAAACAGGAACGCTAAATATGGCCCACATAGCCGAAATCCTCAAAAACGACGACCAGGCAATGCTGATGAACACTTCTGTCATCCTGTTTTTTGTGGCATTCGGAATCAAGGCGGCTGTTTTTCCGCTGTTTTTTTGGTTGCCATCATCGTATCACACGCCCAACATTACCATTACATCACTATTTGCCGGACTGCTCACAAAAGTTGGAGTTTACACTTTAATTCGGTTTTTTACGCTCTTTTTTGTTCACGACCAGCAATTCTGGCATAACCTGTTGTTAATTGTTGCCGGGCTGACCATGGTTACCGGTGGAATGGCAGCAGCATCGTATTACGAAACCCGAAGGATTCTTTCGTATCACATTATCAGCCAGATTGGTTACATGATAATGGGACTGGGCATTTTTACGCCTTTGGCCATTGCGGGAGCGGTGTTTTTTACCCTGCATAATATGATTGCCAAAACTGGCGCATTCCTCGCTTCGGGGATGATTGCCAAAATAAAAGGCACATACCACCTGAAAGAAGTGGGCGGATTGTACAAACAAAACCCGCTGCTTGCGGTGTTGTTTATTGTCCCGGCGTTCGCACTGGCAGGTGTTCCTCCCTTATCGGGATTTTTTGCCAAGTTTATGCTGATTAAGGCGGGGATTGAAAGCGAAAGTTATATCATTACAACCGTTGCGCTGCTTACTGGGCTTTTAACCCTTTATTCCATGGTTAAAATATGGAACGAGGCATTTCTGAAAAAACAACCCGAAAATTACGAAAATCAGGAATCATTAAAACTGAATTGGGCCGATTATGTGCCGCTGGCTATTCTTGCCACTGCCTCAGTTTTAATGGGAATTTTTGCGGCAACTGTTTTTACTTATACCATGGAAGCCGCCAACCAACTGATTGAGCCAGCAAATTATATCGAAACAGTTTTAAGAAACAGGACACCATGAAAACATTGAAGATGATATATTATATTCCGGAGTTTATTGTGTTTTACCTGGCAAAACTGGTGCAAGCCAATTTTTACATGGCTTTTATTATTTTATCGCCAAAAATGAAAACACAACCCAGTTTTATCGAATTCCCGCTCAAAATAAAATCATCGGCGGGTTTGTTGCTGTTCAGTAACCTGATTTCGATGACCCCCGGCTCTCTTAGCACTGATATTAGTGATGACAAAAAAACATTGCTTATACATGCATTGTTGATAAGCGACGACCAAAAAATAATTGAAGAAATCGAAAGTATTCAGAAACGGATTTTAAGATTAACAAATTAAACGAATGATAGAATCTTTACCTGATATTGTTTTGTACATTGCTTTTGCATTTTTAATGACGGCAATGATAATCACCCTGGCCAGACTTTTAAAGGGGCCCTCGGTTAACGACCGGATTGCAGCTATGGACCTGATCGCGTCAATCATCATGGGTGTAATACTGCTGTATTCTGTATTGATTAACAACGCAATGTATTTCGATGTACCTGTTATTATCTCATTAATTTCATTTATTGGTACCATCGCAATTTCAACCTATTTAAAGCAAAAAAATGGATAAAATCATTATTTCAACATTAATCCTTTTGGGCTCCTTTTTTATACTGGTTGCTGCCATCGGGATTTTACGCTTCAAAGATTTATACGGGCGTCTACATGCCACCACCAAAGCTACTTCATTCGGCATAATGCTTTTACTCATTGGTGTAAGCCTGTATTTCAATGTATTTCAGGTTTACATGAAAGCGTTGCTCATTATACTCTTTGTTTATTTAACCGCGCCGCTCGCAGCCCATTCAATTGCAAAATCTTTCTCCCCGAAAGGTGAAAAATCGGAAGACGCTATAGAAAACATATAGTCCGCTTACGATAACGGGGAATAAATCATCGGTTTTTCATTATATTTATAAACGATTTAAAAAAATAAGATGAAACTACTTGAAAAAATTTTAGTGCCAATTGATGTCAATACTGACTCAATAGAACAAATAAATGCCACAATAAAACTGGCAAATGCTTACAAATCGGAAATTACACTGATGTGTGTTGTTGGTGATACGGAATTAAAAGATAATATTAAAGATATTGTCGTAAAATCGGTAACAGAATCATTAAATGAGATTAAAGAAGTTCTTATAAGCAATAAGGTAAAAGTACAAGAGCCGGAAATTGCTTTTGGTAAAATAGTTGACTTTATTGTTCAGAAGGCAAATTCAGAGAAAGTCAACCTGATACTTATTGGTACAAAAGAAAAAAAGAAAAGGGAAAAATTTAAACTGGGTATAATTGCTGAACAAATTATCAGAGAATCTGATATACCTGTATGGTTGGTTAACGGGGAGAAAAAAACATTGTTTTCCAGTATTCTTTGCCCGGTTGATTTCTCAGAACCCTCAAAACGAGCTCTTACGAATGCTGTTTTATTGGCAAGGAAGTTTGATGCAAGTTTAAAAATTATTACTGTTTACGAACCTCTTGAATATGTTTCCAAAAGAATTAATATTGATTTGGATGAAGAAAATGCAACCAGATTGCAACGGGTTAAAGATAAAATGAAAGCATTGATTAAAGACCTTGATTTGAAAGGGGTTAATCATAAAATTGAAATAAAGTACGGTAAAGCGGATGAGAAAATTTTGGATACAATTAAAAAACAACATATCGACTTGCTGATAATGGGAACCAATGGACGAACAGGGTTAAGCCGGTTTTTTATGGGGAGTGTTACCGAGAAAGTTATTCGCGAAATGCCTTGCTCTTTCATTACAATAAAAAAAATTGATGTTATTCAACAATAACTCGACTATAAAATAAAAGAAATATTTCGAAGCTATGGGACGGAAAAATTAAAGACGATACAAGAGGATATACCAATGATGAAATCACATTTCAATACTTCATACAAACAAATGGTTCACCAGACTTTACAACATAGAATATTGTGGCAACAACAATGATTGCACAACAAATTCACAATGGATTTTCGTATACGCTCACTACCAAACTTGGAGATATTTTAAATTATGCTGAAGCTCAATATGGAAAGAGAGATTATTCATATACAATTTTAGGTATTGAATTTTATAATTTACCAATTCCTCAAGTATGGTATCCCCAAAACTGTAAGCATTATGCAATACAACTTACTGCAAGATGTCTAATAGATTTTAATGAAGGAATTTATGAATTAGCACACGAAGTCATTCATTGTTTAAGTCCAACGGCTGGACAATTTCCCGCAACTGTATTGGAAGAAGGTATTGCTACATATTTTGCTGTTGATTACACACAAAAAAATGGACACGGGAATTTTAGCAACATTACTGACCAGAGGTATAAAAATGCCTACAATTTATTTTCTCAATTAATTGCCTTTGACATTGATATAATCAAAAAAGTTAGGCAGGTTCAACCAACAATCTCATTAATAGCACACTCAGAGATTATAGCAATAAACAATACTATACCTATTCAATTGGCGACTGACTTAACTCAAATATTTTGACAAAAACACCTATACATAATATTGACGGACGAAGAAGAGCAGCCGATAATCGAGTAGGATGCCCCACCAGCGTTAGCTGATGGGGAGAACCTCTCACAATACTGTATCCCAAAGTTTTGGGAGGTCTCGCCAGCCTGACCGACCGGGCAGGTATACAGCGGTTCGTTAAGTTGTGAGGAAATTGATATACTAAAGACGTTACTGCTGCGCATAAAGGACTTTCGGTCCGAATGCCCACCTGAACGAATTCATTCGGGCAGGGATGTTCATCCGGGCGGGTTAACATCTGGGAAAATTATACTTGCTGTATAGCGGTTATTTAGAGTTTATTTGTATTTATATACTTTTTCAACTGTTTAGAACAAGTGTGTGCTGCTGCTTATTCAGGGCACACACAGGATTTTATTCATCATTTCCACTTCCAATTTAATTTACTTTCAATCAACTTACTAAATTTTATCCTTTCTGATTATATTTGCACTGAAACGATGATTAAAACACTAGATCGTTGGCAGCCATGAAAAAAACGCAATAATAAGGATTTTTTTAAATGAAAAAAAAAAACGAGGAAGTCGGACAATGGCACGCCATTGAATTTAGTCATGTTATTGACAATATGGAGAGCTCCATCAATGGCCTTAAATCAGTTGAAGCAAAAAACAGGCTTTTAAAGTATGGACTGAACCAAATAAAAAGAAAGAATAAGGACGGCGCAATAAAGCTCCTATGGCGACAAATCAACAACCCGTTAATTTGGGTACTGATAGGTTCAAGTACATTGGCTACTGTATTGGGAAAAATTACAGATGGCTTGGTAGTCCTTTCTGTTGTTGTCGTAAACACTATCATAGGATTTATACAGGAGTTTAAGGCGGGCAAAGCCATTGAAGCATTAAGCGATTTGGTGCCAGAAAATACAACTGTTATGCGCGATGGACAACTCGTTACCATAACTGTATCGGAAATTGTGCCCGGCGACATTGTTCAGTTGGCTGCTGGCGACCGTGTTCCTGCCGACATGAGGCTTATCCAACAAAAAAACTTTCAAGTCGAAGAAGCTGCGTTAACCGGCGAATCTGTTCCTTCGCAAAAAATAGTGGATGCTGTCAATAGAGATGCCGTTATTGGCGATAGAAAATGTATGGTTTTCAGCGGTACATTGGTAGTTTCAGGTACTGCTACAGCTATTGTAGTTGCTACAGGTATGAATACCGAACTCGGTAAAATATCAGATATGCTTAGCGAAACAATAGATCTGGAAACTCCCCTCACAAAGAAACTTGCAGTAATAGGTAAATATTTAACTGTCGGAATTTTAGCTATAACAATTGTAATAATGTTTGTTGGCACTTTCCGGGCTTTGGAGCAAGGTTTTTTGTTATACACTGCCCTAAAAGACAGCTTAATATTTGCCATTGCACTTGCAGTAGGGGCAATCCCTGAAGGTCTTCCGGCTGTGGTTACAATTGCGCTTGCTATTGGCGTTCAACGTATGGCAAAACGAAAAGCCATTATTCGAAAGCTCCCTGCTGTTGAAACATTGGGGAGTACAACGGTTATTTGTTCCGATAAAACAGGCACACTTACCCGCAACGAAATGACCGTTAATGAACTTTGGAACTATCAAAATAGCATTCAATTATCAGGCGTTGGCTATCATTTATCGGGTTCATTTATGCTTAATGGAGTTGAATTGACCACTTTGCCTGAAGAAATAAAAGTTTTACTAAAAAATGCTGTGTTATGCAGCGATGCTAATATCATTTACGAAGGCAAAGAATATAGCATTTCGGGCGACCCAACTGAAGTCGCCTTGGTAGTAGCGGCAGCAAAAGCAGGTATTGATACAGATGATTTACGACAAGCGCATCAACGAAAAGATGTTATTCCTTTTGACTCTGAGCTGCAATATATGGCTACGCTTAATGACCATGTAATAATTAAAGGTGCACCCGAAGTTATACTAAAACGTTGCTACGAGCATATCGGCGGTTATTCCTTAGATTCTCAACAAATTATCTCTCAAATTGAACACTTAGGTTCTAAAGGAATGCGAGTTTTGGCAATTGCTCAAAAAGATTGGACTAAAATTAATAGCCACGAATTAACTCCCGACGATGTCGTGGATGGGTTTCAATTTGTTGGCCTTATTGGTATGATTGACCCTCCTCGCCCGGAAGCAATCGAAGCTGTTAATGCATGCCATAATGCTGGCATTACAGTAAAAATGATAACCGGCGACCATCATGCTACTGCCCGTTCCATTGGCATGGAATTAGGACTATCGCTAGATGGCAAAGTTGTTACGGGTGTTCAACTATCGAAAATGGACGATACCGCATTAGACGAAACCATTCGAAGCACAAACATTTTCGCCCGTGTAGCTCCCGAACATAAACTTCGTTTAGTAAAAGCATTGCAAAAAAACAATGAAATTGTAGCCATGACCGGTGATGGGGTGAATGATGCACCATCGTTAAAACAGGCAAATATTGGCGTTGCCATGGGTATTACAGGTACATCGGTTTCAAAAGAATCGGCTGACATTGTACTTGCCGACGACAATTTCTCAAGTATCGGCGCTGCCGTTGAGGAAGGCCGAAGGGTTTACGACAATTTACTTAAATCGCTCGCATTTTTACTTCCCACCAATTTGGGTTTGGCTCTTATTCTTATTTATAGCATCATGTTCTTTCCATTTAGTCCGATTACAAACGAACTATTGCTACCAATGTTGCCAACTCAATTATTGTGGATAAACTTAGTTGCTGCAATAGCTTTGGCCTTGCCACTGGCATTTGAAGTAAAAGAACCTAATGTAATGAGCCGTCCTCCACGAAAACCTCAAGAACCTCTTTTTAACAGGTTCGTAACATTCCGGGTATTTTTCGTTTCTGTTTTAATGACTACAGGCACCATCATGCTGTTTAATTGGGGATATTTCAATTCGCTGAAAGAGGGAGTGGCTCAGGTAGATGCATTGGCAAAATCGCAAACCATTGCTGTTACTTTTGTCATCATGTTTCAAATATTCTATTTAATCAATTGCAGGTCACTTAACGATTCTGTCTCGAAAATTGGTTTCTTCAGTAACAAAATCATCTTCTGGGGAATTGCCACAATTCTCATTTTGCAAGCACTGTTTATTTACACACCCTTTATGCAAAAAGTATTTGGAACTGCATCACTCGATTTAAGAGGTATAGTAATCTCTTTGGTTGCCGGTTCAATAATATTCCCGATTATTGGTATAGAAAAATGGATAGTTAGGAGACTATCTGAAAATAAGATATAGTACAGATAATCATATTTTTATGTTCTAATTGAAATAGAATATGACAGAACACCAAATTTTGTAATATTCTTAGTGTATCCATTGTCTAATTGTGCCTTTGTGGCTAATTTTTTTCTGCCTCGAAGGTACTATTGCACCAAAAAGCTTAAAAAATCAGACAGTCTCTTATAATCATGAATTCAAAATCATGATAATTATAAGGGTATAATTGAAAGCTTAAAATCATATTCTGCAAGATGCAATCAGCATATTCAAAAGCAGTATAAAAATTCAAGAGCTCATTGTTTATAACGTTTTGATTTCATAAAGGATTTCAAACGTTTTGATTAAAAGATGTATATTATTTTATTTGATTCGACAGGATGGACAAATATGATAAACGAGATAAAAAAACAATAATCATTGCTGCCAATCGAGTAGCCCGCCCCATCAGCCAACACTGACAGGGAGAGGCTCTCACCTGCCTGCGCAGGCAGGTACCACCGTATCCCGAAGTTTCGGGAGGTTTCGCCCGACTGAACCGGTCGGGCAGGTATACAGCGGTTTCCCGATACATCGGGATGGGGCAATTTTCTCGTAATAAGTAAGCATAGCCTCATAAAAGAAAAGTATCCATACCTCCATCATTTCGATGATAAATTTTTAATTGTTTTTTCCCGAAAGCTACTTTAAAATATATAATTTTGCATACGTTATGCTTTTCATTACATAACGCACAATTTATTTACAAATAAAAAGTCATTAAGATGAACAACGCAATTTTTGATTTTAAAGAACCAAAAAACGAACCGATTTACACATATTTGCAAGGAAGTCCGGAACGAGAACTTCTTTTAAAAGAACTGGATAAACAAAGTAATCAGGAAATAGAAATCCCATTGATTATTGGCGGAAAGGAAATATTTACAGGGAATACAGAAAACGTTGTATCTCCGCATAAGCACCAACATATAATTGCAAAATATCACAAAGCAAGGCCGGAAGATGTTAAGGCTGCCATTGAAGCAGCGCTTAATGCTAAAACAGAATGGATGGAAACTTCCTGGGTGGAACGTGCTTCGATAATGCTGAAAGCAGCCGAATTGATTTCGAAAAAATACCGTTACGTTTTAAATGCGGCTGCCATGCTTGGCCAGGGGAAAAATGCTTATCAGGCGGAAATTGATGCAGCCTGCGAAACCATCGATTTTTTGAGGTTTAACGTACATTTTGTTTCGCAGATATTCGAGAATCAACCGACCATTGGCCTTGATAATATCAACCGACTTGAATACCGTCCGCTCGAAGGATTTGTTTTCACCATTTCTCCTTTCAATTTTACCGCAATTGCGGCTAATTTAAATACATCGGTTGCTCTGATGGGAAATACAACGGTTTGGAAGCCTGCTACCACTTCATTACTATCAAGTTATTATTTAATGAAGATTTATAAAGAGGCCGGAATACCGGATGGGGTCATTAATTTTATTCCGGGTTCGGGAGCCATGATTGGCGACCTTGTATTAAAACACCGTGATTTGGCAGGCATCCATTTTACAGGTTCTACCGGTACTTTTAATGGACTTTGGAAAACGGTAGGGCAAAACCTTGAACTTTACAAATCGTACCCCAGATTGGTAGGCGAAACCGGTGGTAAAGACTTTATTTTTGCCCATAATTCAGCCTATCCGGAACAACTGGCTACAGCCATCGTGAGTGGTGCTTTTGAATATCAGGGACAAAAATGCTCGGCAGCTTCCAGAACCTATATTCCAAAATCCATTTGGGTGGAAACCAAAAAATTCATTCTGGAAAAAGTTTCAAAAATAAAACTCGGGGATGTTTCCGATCTGAATAATTTCATGAATGCCGTAATTGATGAAAAGTCTTACGAAAATATCATGGGTTATATCAATGATGCAAAAAAAGCACCCGATGCTAAAATATTGTTTGGTGGAAAGGGCGACAAAAGTGTTGGTTATTTCATTGAACCGACCATTATCGAAACTACCAATCCAAATTTTAAAACCATGCAGGAAGAAATTTTTGGGCCAGTAATGACTATTTTTATTTACGAAGATGATCAGTTTGAGCAAACTTTAAAAATTTGTGATGAAACTTCACCTTATGCGCTTACGGGTTCTATATTCTCAAATGATAAGTACGCTACGATTAAAGCATGCAGAATCCTTCGTTACGCAGCCGGAAATTTTTATTATAACGACAAACCCAGTGGTGCGGTGGTAGGATTACAACCCTTTGGCGGGGCCCGTGCTTCAGGCACAAATGATAAAGCAGGAAGCTATTTAAACTTACTTCGTTGGACAAGTCCCAGAACTGTAAAAGAAACCCTTTTGCCACCAACTGATATTGAGTATAAATACATGAAAGGATTCCGGTTTTAAAGAAAATTTTTGACAAATCAGGAATAAAATCAAGTATAGCCGATGACATCCATGCCGAACTTTGGAAAAAATTTATACACCCTCGCACCTTGTTTATATCCAAAAGATTTGCATATTTGAAATATTTATACATACTGCGAATGGGTGTGCTTATGCTCATGCTGGGCACACATCGAGTAGGCTGCCCCACCAGCGTTAGCTGATGGGGAGAACCTCTCACACCACTGTACGTACGGGTCTCGTATACAGCGGTTCATTAAGATGTGGGGCAATCTTTACGTAGTAAGTAAGCAAAGCCTCGTAACCTCTCTT